>CAIXAA010000217.1 GCA_903917305.1 uncultured Myxococcales bacterium
AACGGCAGAAAAGACCTTGCCATCCGCGGCTGTACGGGTTGTCACGTCATCCCAGGCATTTCGCCGCCGGACCACGCGCCCGAACTCGACGGTCTGCGCGACAAGGTCAAGCCGGACTGGGTGCGCGCCTGGCTTGCCAACCCCGCCAAGATCGACGCGCGCCACAAGATGCCGACGTTCCGGCTGGCGCCCGCGGAGATCGAGGCGCTGGTGGCGTATCTCTGGACGCTGCCTGGCGTTCCGCTCGCAGCGGCGCCGACCGATGTGCAGGGCGACGCGGACCGCGGTCGCACGACGCTGGCGACGGTGCGCTGCGCGACGTGCCACCGTTTCGAAGGGCGCGGCGGCGACTTTGCTACGGATCTCGGGCTGGCGGGTGCCAAGCTCGACGCGACGTGGCTGTTCAACTACCTGACCGACACCCATCGCCTGCGGCCGCACACGCGCATGCCCGGCTTCCGGCTGTCTGCGCAGGATGCCCTGGATATCTCTGCGTATGCCGCCGAGCAGTGGCTGCCGGACAGCGGCGTGCCGCCCTGGCAGGGCAAGGATGCGCCGGTCGACGCGAGCCTTGTCGGCAAGGGCCAGAAACTGTTCACGGATCTTGGCTGCGGCGGCTGCCACCTCGTCGCCGGCAAGCGCGCGCCGCCCGTCGCGCCGGCGCTCGACCGCATGGGCGATCGCAAGGCCGCGGATCTGCCGGCCAAACAGAACGGCTGGCGCCTGGTCGACTTGCCGAACTGGGTCGCGCAGAAGGTGCTGCAGCCGCAAGTGTTTGACATCAAAGGCGCACAACCGGCGCGCATGCCGACCTTTCCGGGCGTTTCGCTTGTGGAGGCCCAGGATCTCGGCGTCGCGGTGGCCTCCCTGCACGCGACCCCGCCGCCCGAGCCTTGGATCCGCCGCCACGACCCGGCGCCGCTGCACCTGCCGCCGGGGGAGACTGGGCAATTGATCAGTCGTTTCAGGTGCCTGTCCTGTCATCGGCTGGGCGGGCAGGGTGGCGATGTTGCGCGCGTGGCGCTGGACGGTGCCGGTGCCCGCGTGCAGCGCCCGTGGCTCGACCGCTTCCTGCAAAATCCCGTGACGGTGCGCATGGATCAGGCCGAGCGGATGCCGCTGCTGGGCATGTCGGCCGCGGAGGCGCAGCTGCTCGCGAACTGGATCGAGACCAGCCTCGGGGACGATGCGGTGGGGCCCGCCTCGCCGCCTGTCGCGGGCGATGTCGAGCGCGGCAAGATGCTGTACGCAAAGCATGATTGCGCAAGCTGCCACGTCGGCGCCGGTGCCGGCACGATGAAGGGACCGACGCTCGACGGCGCGCGCAACCGGCTGCGGCCAGGCTATGTCGAGGCGCTGCTGCGGCGCAAGCCGGACGTGGTGCCCGGCCGCCGCCATCCGCCGACCGCACAACTGTCCGCAGACGAAGCGCGCGCCGTGGCGGCCTTCGTCCTGTCGCTGCCGGCACCTTGGCCGTGGACCGCGTCGCCGCCGCCCTCTGCGCAGCCCTGATCGCCGCTTGCAGGCCGCCCGCGCGCGCCGTAGCCTCAAGGCCTGGTGCGCCGAAAACGGGCGCCGCTCCGGGGGCTTCGCGTCGCGCCCATGACCAACCACCCGCTTGCACAAGGAGAACAGCGGCCTTCCGCGGCGCTGCATGTGCTGGGGCGCGCGCTCCTGGTGCTGGTCATCGACGCCGCGGCGCTGGCGCTGGCGTACTGCCTCACGAATCTCGCGCTCAAGATCGTCCTCGCGGCGCAGACCAGCGAGTGGCACGTGCTCGCCCTGGTCGCGCTGTTCAATCCGAAGTTCCTGGCGATCCTGGTGCTGCTGCCCCTGCTGGCGGGCGCTGGCCGGCTGTTGCGGCGGCTGGACGGCGGCACGGGCGGGCTGCAGCGCGCGGCGGCGCTGTCGCTGGTGCTGGTGCTGCCGGCGGGCGCGCTGTTCCTGTGGCATGAGGCGGGCTTTTCGCGCACGCCCAACCGCCTGGGCTTCTACACCTGCCGCGATCCCCACGTCGATGCGCGAGGACGCGAGTGGAATCCGAATGTTCCGGAGATGCACATCGTCACCAACGCGCTGGGCTACCGCGACGAGGAATGGCCGACGCAGCCTTCCGTGCGGCGGGCGCTGCTGGTCGGCGACTCTTTCGTGTGGGGTGTCGGCATCGTCGAGAAGGCGGGGACGCTGGACGCGCGCATCGAGGCGGAGCTGAACGGCGGGCGCCCGACGCCGCGCTGGCAGGTCGTCAATCTTGGGGAAAAACCTGCAGGTCTGCCCTATTACATGGCCGCGCTGCAGGCGGCCTCCGAGGAACTGCAGCCCGAAGTGCTGGTGCTCGGCTTCCTGCGCCACGCGGATGACCTGCTGCTCGATGAGCCGACGCTGCTGCGCCACCGCTCCCCGCGTTTTGCCGGCCTGCTGCTGGCGACCGGAGTGTTGCAAGATTTTATGGAGTTCAACGCCATCGCGGTGTGGAACTCCTGGTACCGGGAGCTGGTCCAGGAGCGCGAACGGCCGGAACTCCAGGCGCGATTCGCCGCCTTCCTCCGCACGCTCGAGGCGCGCGGGACGCCGCTCATCGTCGTGGAGTACGATGGCCGCGATCCGCTCTTCGATCCGTTCCGAAAGCACCCGCTGATCACGTGGATCGGTTGGTCGGATGTCGCACGGCAGGGCAAGCCGTGGCAGGATCTGCCCGGCTACGCTGTGCCGGGGGACGGGCATCCGACGGAGCTGACGAACCGCGCGTTTGCCGCGGTGGTTGCCAAGCGCATCCGCGCCGTGACCGTGGCAGAGAAACCTTAGCAGGGACAGGTTGATGCACGACAAGACAGTCTTCATCACGGGCGGAACGACCGGCGTCGGCAAGGGCGCGGCAGAGCGGCTGCTCATCCTCGGCGCCCGCGTCGTCCTGCTCGCGCGCAACGTCCCCAAAGCCGAAGCCGTCTGCGCGGAGTGGATGGCGCGCTACCCCGGCTCGCGCGTCGCGGTTATTCCTTGTGATCTTGCGTCCTTGGAGAGCGTGACCGAAACCGTGCGCCGCATCCAGGAGAAGTTCATCCGCGTCGATGTCCTGATCAACGCCGCGGGCCGCCGCATCCGCGAAAAAGCCTTGAGTGTCGACGGTATCGACCTCAGCTTCGCGACGCACCACCTGGGCCACTTTGCGCTGACGACGGCGCTGCTCGACTTCATGCCGCCGGGGGCGCGCATCGTGAACGTCAGCTCCGAGACGCACAAGTTCGCGTGGTCCTTCGAGGATCCACTGTTCGAGATCCGGCGCTACACGCCCTGGCGCGCGCTGCTGACCGCCCGGCTGTGCGCGCTGCTGTTCACCGCGAGCCTTGCCGAGACGCTGCGCGACCGCAACATCCGCGCTTTTGCCTTGCACGGTGGGCTGGTGCGCAGCGACATCGCCCACGACGGCTTGGATCAGACCAAAGGGACGTTCCGGCTGCTGCGGCTGTTCGGCATCGATCCGACCGTCGGCGCGACGACGGCGGTGTTCCTGGCGTCCTCGCCGGAGGTGGAGGGCCAGAGCGGCCGGTATTTCAAGGCGCGGCGGGCGGTTGCAGCTTCGGAGCTGGCGCGCGACAAGACCGTCGCCCAGAAGCTGTGGACGCGGAGCATGCAGCTGCTGGACAAGTTCAAGCGGCCGCCGCGGGAGCTGCCAGCCGGATGACCAAGCTGCTGCTGCTGGAGTCGTTGCACGCGGATCCGCTTTTGTGGAGCAAGACCGACGACTTTCCCTTCCTGCAAGGCCTGGCCAACGACGTCGGCGTGCCGGTGCTGTGGTTGGCGCTGGCGGCGCAGGCGGCGGAGCAGCCAGCCGAGGCGCTGCGGGCGGAGTTGACGCAGGCGCTGCGGACGTTCGCGCCGACGGTGATCCTCGCGAACGAGGCGCCCGGCGCGGCGCTGCACGCGCTGCTGGCGGAGGCCGCGCCGCAAGCCCACGTTCTGTCGATGCCAGACGAAGGCGCGGGTCCAGGTGCGTCGCTGTCGCGCGCTGCGGTGCTGTCCTTCTTCGAGCAACCTTTGCCCTTTGCAGCCGGCACCTTCCTGGGCGCCGCGCGGCCGGACTACAGCTGCCGCATGCTGCAGGCGGACGACGTGGCGGCGCGCGGCCTTGCGTCCATCGTGGTCGAGAACGCCTGCCCATACGCCAAACCCATTGCAGGCAATCCGTTTTTTGAAGGCGTCGACCTGAGCGGGGCGCTGCGCACCACCGGCTGTTCGTTCTGCCAAGGCATGGACGCGCCGACGCAGCATGTCGGGCGAGTGGAAGCCTTGGATCTCGCGCTGTTGCAGATCCAGCGCCACGCGCAGACCGCGCCGCCGGAGCGCCGCACGGGCCGCTTTCACCTGATGGGGCGCGACCTGTTCGCCCTGAGCGCGGACCTGCTGCGCCGCGTCCTGGCCGAGGATCTGTCGCCGAGCGCATTCTATTTCAGCTGTCGTGTCGACGAGTTCCTGGCGCGCGCCGCGAGCATCGAGGCCCTCTTGCCGGACCTCGCGGCGCGCGGCCATTCGCTGCACATCTGGCAGATGGGCTTGGAGAACTTCTCGACGACCGAGAACGAGCGCTTCAACAAGGGCATCCGGGGCGCGCAAATCATCAAGGCGTTCGACCTGTTGCGACGCTTCGAGCAGGCCTGGCCGCGCACCTTCGTGTTCACGGAGCACGGCAACTTCGCGCTGATCCTGTTCACGCCGTGGACGACGCTGACGGATCTGCAAGAAAACATTGCCGGTTTGCGTCGCATCGGCTGCCCGCCGGACAGCCTGATGATCACCAACCGCCTGCAGTTGCTGCCGCGCGCGCCGATCACGCTGCTGGCGGAGCGCGACGGGCTCGTGGGCAACGCCTTCTCCGACCTGACGTTTCTGCCGTTTCCCTGCGTGCGGACCGGCGACGGTGCGTCGAGCGAGCTGCCGTGGCGCTTCCTGCACGGCGCCGTCGACGCCGTGTACCGCCTGCTGATTCGCACGCGCCCGTCGGATCTCGTGCCGCCGGGCGATGCGCTGCTGGCGCAGGTTCGCCACGCACTGCAGGGGCTGCCGCCGCAGCGTGCAACCCGACTTTCGCTGCTGGATTCGCTGGTGGAGGCCGCCGGCACGCTGCCCGAGCCGGTGACGCCCGAGACGCTGCTGGCGGCGCTGCAGCGGCACCTGGAGGCGGACCCGGCGCTGCAAGCCTGGCGTCAGGCGGCGGCCCTGGTGCGGCGCGCGGCGCAGCTGGTGCAGAAGACGATGACGCTGGATCCGCCGCCATTCTCCGGCTTTTCGGCGCAAAACGTGAAGTTGTTGGTGAACCAGGCAGGCGCGCCGGAGGCGGCCGTGGATCTGGTGCGCGGTGGCGAACGGCTGGCGCTGTGGCTGGTGGCAGCGCAGGCGGCGCAGCCGACGCTGGCGCGGATTGGCGCGCTCGGCATCGGGCACCGCTCCGAGACGCCGTGCGACACGCCTGCAAAACGGCAGGCGCTGGAGGCCTTTCTGCAGTTCCTGCGCCAACATGCCCAGCGAATCGGCGCGACGCCGTAGCCGCTACGCCCGGAACAGCCCGCGGATCGCCGGCGCGATGGCGAGGGCATCGGCGCGCCCCAACTCCAGCAGTCGGCCCGTGTAGGCTGGCTCGAACGCGAGATAGCTCAACAAATCCCAGCCTTTTTCCTTGGACGTGCCGAGGCCGCGCAGCAGGTAGCGCAGCGCCCCCGGAAAGCGGTCGAACTCGTCGGCGGCCAGCCGGCCGAGATCCTGCGAGGGCTGGATGACCACGAGCGGCACGTGGCGCAACCCGAGCGGATAGCCTTGGATCCCGAGTTCACTGGCAAATGTCGCAAACAGGGCCAGCATGTCGTTGTCGCGCGTCATGCGCTCGGCATCGAGCTCCAAGGCGTCGAGCAGGATGCCGTTGAGCACCGTACCGGCGATGTCCGCAAGCGTCACATGCGGCATCTTGGCGGTTTCGTGCAAGGTGCGGTTGTTCGCGCCCGTCGAGGCGTGGCGGATGCCGATGGCGAGGATGCGCTCCGCACCCAAGTGGAGGGCGGGCGACAGCGGCGTGTCCTGCCGGAGTCCGGCGTCGCCGTAGTACGATTCGCCGATGCGCACCGGAGGAAACACCAAGGGAATCGCGGAAGAGGCGAGGATGTGGTCGATCTCCAACTTGGTGCGCACGCCGAGGCGCTGATTGCGCTCCCACGGTTTGATGTCTTCGGCGCCTTCGAAGAAGTGGATGGACGCGCCGGTGGCGTAGGACGTGGCGGACAGGCTGATGCCGTGCAGGGCGCCGCTGGCGATGCGGGCGCGCATCTTGTCCAGGTCGATGTACTTCGCCAGCAAGGTCCGCAGCGGCGACGCGTCGAGCAGGTGGGTCGCGTTGCTGGCGCCGATCAGGCCGCCAAGGCCCAGGTCGATCATCCAGCGCGCGCTGAGGCGGGCGAGGGCGCCGGTGTCCGTGCGAAAGACCTGGTCGACGTGCAGGTCGCGCCACATGGCGTAAAGGCCTGCAGCTGCATCAAGAAGGACGGGCTGGCTGGCCAGGAAGGAGGCGTTCACGGCGCCGGCCGAGACACCGGAGTACACGTCGAACTGGCCGTCGATGCCTGCAGCGTCCAGGATCTCGGCAATGCCTTGCAGCACGCCGGCCTGGTACGCGCCGCGCGCGCCGCCACCGGTCAGGACCAGGCCAATCCGCGGTGGTCGGTCGTCCATGCCGCCTCCTCCAGACTCAGAGCCTGTGAATCTTCGATTCTTGGCCGCTGGTGCGAAACAACAGGCTGAGAGGTTGTTTCACAACCTCTCAGCTGCCGAGGCGCGCAACTGGCCTGCACCCGCATGCTAGCCGTGCCGTGCGCGCGGGGGCACGCATGGCGGCCAGGCTCGCGTGGCGGCAGAGGAACGCCCGCATGGCCCCGCGGGCCCATCTACGGTCTCGGCCGCGGCGGGAGTTCCCTGCGTCGCGCCTGCAACTTGCGGGGCGTCGACGACCCCTCCGGTCCCAAGTGCGCTAGCTTGGAAACATGATGACCGGACTTCTCCTCTTTCTCGCCGGCATGACGGCGATCCTGCTTCGGCGCTTGCTGCCGCTGGCTTCGGGTCTGGTCGGCGTCCAGGTCTCTGGGCGCAGCCGCGTGTGGCCGGCGCTGACGCTGCTGGGCGTGACGCTTGGCATCCTGGGGCTGGCCGTGGAGCTGGACGGCTTCGTGCCGGTGGAGGCCTGGCTGTCCGAACACTTCGGCTACGGCGACGTGGGCATGCGCTTCGCCGATGGCTCGGTGGAGGGAAAAGTGGCGCAGCCGCGCGCCTATGCGTCGGCGATGGCGGTGCGAACGCTGCCGGCGGCGC
>CAIXAA010000218.1 GCA_903917305.1 uncultured Myxococcales bacterium
TGGGGGTTCGAAGCCTCGCCGGCGACGATGCTGCACGACGCGCTGGCGGCCGCCCTGCCCGGGCGCAAGGTGACGGTCGTCAACATGGGCAAGACGAGCTCCTTCCTGATGGACGCGTCGTACTACGTCCTGGCCGCGCGCGCCTACCACCCGGATGTGCTCGTCTTCTACCAAGGTGCCAACGATCGCGCGGACCTCGATGCCGAGATGTGCATGCCCGAGCGGAGTCCGCGCCTCTTTGGCGCGTGGCGCTGGCTGGTCGCGCACTCGCAGCTGGTGTACGCGGTGCGCGTCCTGGGACCGGAACAGGCGAGCCCGGTCGTGCCTTTCCTGCATCCGAATGCGCACATGGAGAGCAAGGGCGTCGATCTGTGCCCGGCCACGTCGTTCGGGCATTGGACCGACCTCGTCATCGCCGAAGGCAAGGCCATGGGCGCGCGCGTCGTCGTGGTCAGCCCGATTCGCAGCACGCTTGACGGGTTGGACGGCGACCTGGCCGGATCGAACCGGCAACTCCCGCCAGCGCAGGCCCTGGCGCAGGCGTCGGGGCTCTATCGCCTGCTGCTGAGTTGCGTGCTGACGCCGGGTTGCGATGCGCCGGCGATCGAGGCGGCGGCAGGTCTGGCGCAGGCTTCGCACCTCGACGGCCTGGTGGCTTGCCTGCGCTCGCCCTTGTTGACCGTTGGCATGTGTCTTCAATCGGTTCGGCTGCCGCGGCCGGCCCCGATCATGGCGGCGCGCGGCGAGATGTGGCGCGCTTCGGCGCAGCGCCTTGGCGCGACATTCGTCGATTTTCGTCGCATGTTCACCGATTTGCAGCCGCACGGCGTCATGGGGCCGCCGCTGGTCGTCGACGAAGTGCACCTGTCGCTGGAGGGCTACGCGCTGCTGGCCGAGACGATGGCGCGCGCCGTCGACCCAAGCGCTACGGCGCGACTCCCGGTGGCTCGCTACCGGCGCGACATCGGCGACGAGGGGGCGCTGCGTCTGGGCCATGCGCTGGGCCAGATCGGCAAGCGGCAGTTCCTGGTGGCCGCGACCTTGATGGACGGGCCAGCGCTGGCCAATCCCAATAGCGACGCAGCCTTGCTGCTGGGGTGGATGCGGCTCAGCCTGGGGCTGGCCTCGGGGCTGTCGCCCAGCCGGGAGGCGCTGGCGCGCACCATCGACCTCAAGGCGATGCAACAACGGGCGCTGCAAGCTTCGGCCGCGCTGCAGGGCCGCGCCGGCATGGCGCGCACGTGGAAGCATTGACGGCCAGGCGCGCCGGATGGGCACGACTGGCACCGTGTCCCGTCACTCCGGCAGCCGCCGCGTCGCCTCGCGCAGCGTGAGGCCCGCCATCCGCGGGCCGTGCTGCGCCACGAAATCGCGTGTCAGCTCGGGTCGTTTCTTCGACACGTCGCGCAGCACCCAGCCAATGGCCTTGCGGATCCAGAAGCTCTTGTCCCCCAGCATGGGCACCGCCAGCGTGGCGAAGTGCGCGAAGTCGCCGCGACCGGAGCGCAGCTCGATCAGCTCCGCCAGCAGGGCCGCGCGCCGCACCCAGACGTCGTCGTCCTGCGCCCAAGCCCGCAGGACTGCGCGCGTTTCCGGATGACGGCGGACGATGTCGCCGACCGTGTGCGCCGCCAGCTGGTCCACGTAGGCCCAGGTGTAGCTCGTGCGCAGCAGGCCGCAAAGCCAAGGCAGATCCTGAGGTTCAAGCAGCCGCGCCTGGATCTCCAGCAGGACGCACGCCACCGCGTGCAGCTCGTGCACGTCGGTCGCCCACAGCTGCGCGCACAGGTGCACCAGCGCTTCGCGGTCCTTGGCCCGGTGCCGCTTGGCCGCCGCGCGAATGGCCGGCAATCCGGCGCCGAGAAAGCGCAACTCACTCTTGAGGTAGCGCTTCTCCTGCTCGGCGCGCTCAGGTCTCGCCACCGCCTCCAGCTCTGCTTTCAACTGTTCGAATTCAAGCGTCATCTGCCTGGCTCCTCCTGGCAGCGATCCTGGTCGCTGCGAAGCGCTGGAGCCGGTTGTCGCAAACCTTGCCCGCGATGACCAGCCGTCCGTTGCCGCTTGATGCGTTGTTGAATCGACGACGTTAGTGTCGAATCGACATCGCAGCGTCTGTGTCGATGTGACTACTGGCCGGCGCACCACCATGGAATCAGGCGTTTTGCGCGCTGGCACAGCCGTTGCACCCCATCCGGCAGAGCGCCGCGTGCTGCTGGCGCAGGAGATGCTTCATGAACCTCACTCCCACGACCGCGGTCGGCGACATTGCCGCCGGGCACCCCAAGTCCCTCAAGGTCTTCCATCGTCACGGCATCGACTTCTGCTGCGGCGGGCGTCGGCCCCTGTCCGAAGTGTGCGCCAAGAGCGGCCTGGATCCGCAGACCGTCCTCGACCAGATCGCGGCCCTCGAGTGCGTGCCGGACGAGGGGCCGAATTGGGAGCAGGAGCCGCTGCCTGCGCTGATCGACCACCTCATCGAGCGCTACCACCGGCCGATGGACGAGGAGCTGCCGCGCATCGAAGCCATGGCGCGCCGCGTGAACACCGTGCACGGCTCCAAGGATCCGACGCGCTTCAGCGGGATTCTCACGACGTTCCTGGCGTTGCGCGATGAACTGGTGCCGCACATGGTCAAGGAAGAGACGATCCTGTTTCCGTGGATTCGCACAGGTCGCGGTGCCGAGGCGGCGACGCCGGTGCGGGTCATGCTCATCGAGCACGAGTCGGTCGGCGGGATGCTGCACAAGCTGCGCGAACTGACGGAGGATTACCAGCCGGCGCCGGAAGCCTGCGGCACGTGGCGCGCGCTGTTCCAAGCGCTCGGCGACCTGGAGCTGGACCTGATGGAGCATATCCACCTGGAGAACAACATCCTGTTTCCCCGGGCTTTGCAGGCAGTGGCGGCGTAGCCGCGGGCGCTAGGGCTTCTTCTTGCCCTTCTTGCCGATCTCCGCGGGATCCGTCGTCGTTTCGCTGATCTCCACGTCGTCCGGACCGGTCAGCTTGCGGCGCACGACCATCTGGCGCACGCCGTGCAGCGTCGGCCGCTCCAGCCACGCCTGGTACAGCAGCCCGGGCTGCGTGTTGTAGCGGTAGTCCTTGTTGACCGAGAACGACGACAGCGTGCGGATGACGCGCGTCTTGGCGCCAAACGGCAGGGAGCGGATGTTGGTGCGGAACTGCGCGCCATAAGGCCAGTATTCCTCGGCGTTGGAGAGGTACAGCGCGTGGATCGTCACGCCGAGCTTCTTGGCTGCCTCGCCGATGCCAACGATGCCCTTGCTCTCCAACAGGTTCGCCGACATCGGCCGCACGCGGCCGCTGCGCACCATGTCGCGCACGAACGTGTAGGTCGCCGGGTCGCTCAAGTAGTTGACAACCTTGTCCTTGTCGAGCTTCTTGCGCAGAAGCGTGAGGCGGTAGTGGATGTTGCCGCGGTTGCGCGTGTACAGCTCCTTGTACAGCTTGAGGCGCGAATCATTCGGATAGTAGTGCGTAATCCGGTCCAGCGCCTCGTTCTGGTTGGCCGGCGCCCAGAGGCGCAGGAAGGCGTCCGGCGTGTCGGACTCCAGCAGGAAGGCGCGGTAGACGGCGTGCAGCGCCACGACGAGCGGGTCGTAGTCGATGAACCACGCAAAGTCCGGCTTGACCCAACCCAGGAACAAGTAAGCCTGATCCGAGCCGACGCCGATGTAGCCGCCGCCGAGATCCTTGATGAAGGGCAGCCAGAGCTGCGGGTTCCACTCATCGCCGGTGATGTAGTGGCGCCCGACGAAATCTTCCGTGATTCCAAGGAGCTTCTCGGCGGGTTTGTCCTCCGGGGAGCCCCAGAAGATCGCCTTCTGGTCTTCGGGCAATGCGGGGACGGCAGCGAACGCCGGGCTGGCACAAAGGCTCGCCAGGACGCAGAGGAGCAGGGCAGGGCGGAACATCGGGACCTCGCGGCCGGTTGCGGCCGGGCGCAAGCATCGCCCGGGAGCGCAGCGCTGCCAAATTCTTGACCTCGCGCCAGCCGCCGGACTAGCGTCGGGGCATGAAGCATCTCCCCCGCCTCTGCGCCGTCGCCTCTTGTCTGGCCTTTTTCAATGGCGCCCGCGCCCAAGCTGCGGAGCCCGCCAAGACCGCATCATGCTTGACGAATGCCGTGCCCGCGATGGCCTGCATTCCCGGCGGCGCGTTCACGCGCGGTCGCAACGATGGGCCGCCGAACGAGAAACCGGCGGCGCAGGTCTGGCTGCAGACCTACTACATGGACGTGAACGAAGTGACGTTCGCCGACTACCAGGCGTGCGCGCGCGCCGGGAAGTGCAAGGCAGCGCGGCCAATCTACAGCGATTTCAACCGCCCGAAGCAGCCGATGGTGGCGATGACGTGGTTCGACGCGGTGGACTTCTGCAAGGCAGCGGGCAAGCACCTGCCGACCGAGGCGGAGTGGGAGAAGGCGGCGCGCGGCGAGGCCGGCGATCTGTATCCTTGGGGAAATGAACCGGTTTCTTGTGAGCGCGCGGTCATCATGGATCAGCGCGGCCGCAGCTGCGGCGTGCCCAAGAAGGGGCTGGAGCGGCTCGCCGACGTCGGCCGCACCTCCGAAGTGCCTGCAAGGCCGGCTTATCGCTACGGATTGCACGACATCATCGGCAACAGCTGGGAGTGGGTCGCCGACTGGTTCAGCGCGGACTACGCCAGGTGCGGCGCCGCGTGCGCCGGCCCGGACCCGAAGGGTCCTTGCGACGGCGCGGCGAACTGCCCGGGACACAAGGAGAAAGTCTTGCGCGGCGGCTCCTGGTACTGGGACGCCAGCTACGCCACCGGAACGTACCGAAGGCCTTACGGACCGGAGAACAAGCCCACGTCGCACTTCGGTTTTCGCTGCGCCGCGAGCCTGGAAGAAGCCGGGCACCTCGCTGGCAAGAAGGCGCCGCGATGACGCGGATCGGGCTGCTGGTGCTGCTGCTGCTGGGCCTGACGGCGCCGGCGCAGGCCTTCACGTCGCTGCCAGCCGGCGGCGAGACCGCGCTCATCGCACCGAAAACCCAGACGCCGCCTGCGGATCGCCAGGGGGATTGGCAGCTGCAGCCGGGCAGCGCGCAGCTGGCGGCCGTGCACCCCAGCCATGAGCACTTCCTGTTGCTTTCCCAGCCAGCAGGCACACTTGGCGACGGTTTTGTCAGACTGCGCATGACGTTGACGCGCGCCGGCAAGGCGGGGCTGGTGCTGCGGGCGAGCGCGCCGGCCGGCGATCCGGCGGGGCTGACCGGCTATGGCGTGCTGATCGGCAAGGCCAGCGCGGAGTTCGTGCGCTGGGATCACGGCAAGATGCGGCCGCTGGACCGGCCGCAGGCGCTGCCGGGTCTGGAGAAGGCGGAGACCGTGGAGCTGAACGTCTGGCTCATCGGGCCGCACATCGCGGTGCAGGTGCTGGATGGCAAGTCCCTGGAAGTGCTGGGTGCTCTGAGCCTGAGCGACCGCGCGCTGACCGAAGGGCGGCTGGGCCTGTACGCGCTGGCGCGCAAGCCGCCGGGGCCGGTGTTCGAGCTGTGGACGGTGCGGCGCGCGGCGAGCGCGGGGCAGGTGCAGCCGGGGCCGAACCCCGCGGGTGTGCACCGCTTTGTCGCGATGCCGGATGGGGCGCTGGAGACGGCCGAGCCAGAGGTGCGCACGGCGTGGACCCTCGTCGACCGGCAGCAGGGCACGGGCATCTACCGCGGTTCGCCGCGGGCGCTCGAGCAGCTACTGCGCGCGGGGATCGAGGCGAAACTGCTGGAGATGGACACGCCGTTCCGCTACCTGGACGAGGACTACCGCGCCCAGGTCGGCAAGCCGCCGGAGGCGACGCCGAGCGGCTTTCGCACCGACCTGAGCTACAAGAACCCGGCGATGCTGGAGGCGCTGCTGCGCGGCTATGCCAAGCGGTTTCCGCAGTTGGCCAGCGTGGTGGAGCTGGGGCGCAGCGTGCAGGGCCGGCCCATCCTGGCGCTGCACCTGGGCGCGCGCCACGAGGACGGGCCGCGGCCGTCCGTGCTGCTGAGCGGCGGCCACCACGGCGATGAGCTGCTGTCGGTGGAGTTTGCGCTGGACGCGGTGCAAGGTCTGCTGGAACTGGCTGGGACGAATCAGGAAGTCGATGCGTGGCTGGATGCGCTGGACATCTGGTGCGTGCCGATGGTGAACCCGGACGGCGTGCAGGCGTTCCTCGAGTTGTCTTCGTTTTCAGGGCGCAAGAACGGGCGCGACACGAACGGCGACGGGCACTACGAGGCGGGAGATGGCGTCGACCTGAACCGCAA
>CAIXAA010000219.1 GCA_903917305.1 uncultured Myxococcales bacterium
CCAGGCCTCTTCCGTGTTCACGCAGTGGACGCCCTGGTCGGGGAATGTGCTCGGGCAGCCGGGTCCAGCGCAGACGGGCTGGCCGATGTGGGCCCCGACGCCGCCCGCGCCGCAAGAGCCGCGCGCCGCCGAGTCGGCGGAGCCTGTGCCGCCCTGGGCGCAGCCGTCTCCTGGTCAGTCCCGCCCGGCCCCTGCGCCGGGACCGTGGGCGCAGGCTGCGGGACACCCCAACGCGCAACATGCGGGTTCTGCAGCACCTCCGCCGCCCGCCACCGCGGGTTCCTTCGCTGGACGCGCCGAGCCGCAGCGCGAGGCACCGGCCCCGGCGCCGGCGCGGCGCGACGACGACATTGCTGCACTGCGACAAGAACTGGCCGATCTGCGTGCCAGGATCGCGCCGAAGCCGCGTGCATCGAGCAAGGCAACACCGCGAAAGAAATAGCGCTATCCGATAAATGTTGCACTGCAACAAAGATCACCTTGACACTGCGGGCCGAGCGCCCTAGCTTGATGACGTGGCCGGGAGACAGTCGTCTTCAGGCCAGGCCACTTCGGCCACCATGTCATCAAGTTCGGGCCAACGCCCGCGGTGCAAGGAGAGTCCCATGGCAGACAAGACCGTTTCGCAGGTGCAGCAATCGACTTCGCAGACGCAGCAAACCGCTGAGGAGCCCCGCGCTCGCACGGTGGCGGGCGACGCGTGGGCGCGCATGAACGAGACCTACGCTTCGACGACCGCTCCGTTCGTCTCCCAGTACAAGCGCATGATGGATGAGCAGTTTGGGCGCATCTCCGGTCTGCAGGCCGAGTTCGTGCGGCACGAGACGCAGGGCGTCGACCAGGCGCTCGCGGCCGTCGACGAGATGGCGCGCCTGAGCAAGGCCGGCATCCAGTGGTACGTCACGATGACGGCGCAGAGCCGCCAGATGATGATGGATGCCGCGCGCCGTTCCACCGACTTCATCACCCCGGCGGTGTAACATGTGGGCGGTCGCGCAACCTGTTCTGGCGCAGACGCCCAAGGACACCGTGTTCGCGGATGGCACCGCTCGGCTCTACCGTTTCCGCGGTACGGGCCGGGCGGCGTCGCCGCGACAACTGCCGGTGCTCCTGGTTCCGTCGCTGATCAACCGCTGGTATGTCCTTGATCTTCGGCCGGGTTCCAGCCTGGCCGAGGCCTTGGTGGCCAGTGGCCTGGACGTCTTCTGTCTCGACTGGGGCGAACCCGAGGCTGAAGACCGCTACATCACTTGGGAAGACGTCGTCGATCGCCTCGCACGGGTCGGGCGGCAAGTGCTGCGCATTTCCGGCGCGAAGCGCTACGGCCTCCTGGGCTATTGCATCGGCGGCACGTTGTCGGCGATTCATGCTGCACTGCACCAAGACGAAGTGGCGGCGCTCATCAACCTTGCCGGCCCCTTTGACTTCACGCAGATCGGCAAGCTTGGCCGCATGACGGATCCGCGCTGGTTCGACGGCGATGCCATTGCAGGTGCCGGCAACATGAGCGCTGCGCAGATGCAACAGGGCTTCCAGTCGCTGCGGCCGACGGCGACGCTCTCGAAGCACGTCGCGATGGCGGATCGCGCCCACGATCCGATCGCCCGCGAGGCGCTTGTCGCGCTCGACACCTGGGCGAGCGACAACATCCCGTTCCCGGCGGCGGCGTACGCGACGTGGATCCGCGAGTTCTACCAGCAGAATCTGTTGGTTCAGGGCGAGCACCACGTGCACGGCCGGCGGGTCGACCTGGCGGCGATCCACAGCCCCCTGCTGACCGTCGTGACGGCGCGGGACGAGATCTGCCCGCCCGAAGCGGCGTTGGGCCTCGATCGCGTCGTGAGCAGCGCGGACAAGAGGACGGTCGTCGTCCCCGGGGGCCATGTCGGCGCCGTGGTCGGCAAGACCGCGAGAACACACCTGTACCCGGAGATCGGTCGTTGGCTGGCCGAGCGGCTGCATGGCTTGGAGGACTAGTCATGAATCTCGCGGAGCGACGACTCCGGTGGGCCGCATCGTCACGCCGGAGGACATCTGGCAGGGCGTGAAGTTCTGCTTGGAATGCGACTACTTCAACTCGCGCACCATCGACGTCGACGGCGGCGTCGGGTTCTAGAGATCCAGCAGCCACATCGCACGTCCAAGCTGTGGCGCGCTACCGCGCCATGGAGAATGGAGACCATGCGTAAGCTGTTGTTGCTCGCGACGTTCCTGTGCGCGGGCGTGGCGATGGTGGGCTGCAAGCGCGGAGAGACGCCGGAAGCGCCGGCCGTGCAGGAGCCGAATCCCGTGTTGGCAGAGCCGGCTCCCGCCGGTGCCGCAGATGCTGCTGCGGAGCCGGCGGCTGTCTCGCCGACCGCTGCTCCGGCGCCGGTCGCGCCAGTCGCGGCCGCCAAGGACGCCGTCTAGGTCGTGGCACCAAGGCCAGCGGTCGGAACGCCTTTGATTACAGGCGTTTCGGCCGCTGGCTGAGCTACACGAACAGCCCCGCCAATCCACCGGTCATGTAGCCGACGACCGAGCCGCCGAGCATCGCGCGCACGCCGAGCGTGGCCAGATCGCGTCTGCGCTCGGGCGCCATGCCGGCGATGCCGCCGATCTGGATGGCAATGCTGGAGAAGTTGGCGAAGCCGCACAGCGCGTAGGCGGTGATGATGGTGGCGCGGTCGCTCAGCGGGTGGCTCGTCGCGAGGTTCTTGGCGAGATCCAGGTAAGCCACGAATTCATTCAGAACAATCTTGACGCCGAGCAGGGAGCCGACCTCCATCGACTCGCTGCTGTCGACGCCCATCAGCCACGCGACCGGCGAGAGCACCCAGCCGAAGATCTGCTGCAGCGTGACGTGGTGGATGCCGGCCAGGTCGAGCACCCAGCCCAGACCGGCGTTGACGAGGGCGACCAGCGCGATGAAGGCGATGAGCATGCCGGCCACATTCAGCGTCAGCATCATGCCTTCCGAAGCGCCCGCCGCGGCGGCATCGATGAGGTTCTCGTGGATGCGCGGCACTTCGATGCGGGCGTCGGGGCGCGTCTCTGGGATCTCGGTCTCTGGCAGCAACAGCTTGGAGACGAGCACGGTGGCCGGTGCCGCCATGATCGACGCGGCCAGCAAGTGCCCGGCGATGTTGGGAAAGCGCGAGTGGAGCATGCCGACGTAGGCCGCGAGCACGCCTCCCGCGACGGTGCCGAAGCCGCCGACCATGATGCAGTGCAGCTCCGAGCGCGTGGCCTTGGCGAGGAAGGGGCGGACCATGAGCGGCGCTTCGGTCTGGCCCAAGAAGATGTTGCCGACGGTGGAGAGCGACTCGGCGCCGGAGGTGCCCATGAACTTCGCCATGAAGCGCGCGAAGAAGCGGACGATCTTCACCATGATGCCGCTGTGGTAGCCGACGGCCATGAGCGACGAGAAGAACAGGATGGTCGGCAGGACCGAGAAGGCGACGACCGCGGTGCCGTTGATGAGGTCGCCGAACAGGAAGCGTGCGCCTTCGTTGGAGAAGTTCATGAGCGCCACGAAGGCGTCGTTGACCCACGTGAAAAAGCGGTTGGCAGCTGGGGACTTGAGAACGAGGGCGGCGAAGACGAGCTGGGCAGTCACGCCGGTGATGACGATGCGCCACGGGAAGCGTTGGCCGGGCTTGCGTTCGCGAAAGACCCAGCACAGGGCGATCATGAGGACGAGGCCGAGCACGGCCTGGAGGCGCGAGGCGATGTCGCCGCCGGAGGCCTGGTTGGAGAGGTGGACGGCGACGGGGGCGATGGCGGCGGGGACGGGCATGTGGGTTCCTGAGGCGCGAGGCGGGCCGGCGCGAGAGGCGAGAGTGAAGCGGAAAGCTTGGGTTGGCGCAACTGCAAAGCTGGGTCGGGCTGCGGCTCCGGCGCCTGACCGAAGATCGGGCGGCGCCGCGGACCCGGCAACTTCAAGCCCGAGCAGGGCTCTGCGTCCAGCTGCAAGACGACGGCTCGAAGCCGATGGAAGTCACGGGCGCCTTGCGCTCACAAGTCCGTGCGCCACTTGCGCCGACCGGTCTGCGGATCGAGACCCACGGCAGTCGCTTCGGGCAGGCTCCCCACCGCCACCCCGCTGACGATGCCGGACGAAGTGACCACCGCGCAGCTCAGCGCGCCGGGCCAGTGGCGGTTGCACCAGTAGCGCCAGCCGGTCAAGGCGGCGAACGTGCCGCCAAGCAGGCCGATCACGAGCAGCGCGATGAGGCCCCACGACTTGCCTTTGTCGGATCCGGTGCCGCGTTCACGCATGGGTCAGCCCTCGCTGGACCATCGGACGCTAGCGGCCATGGGGCCGGCGGTCAAGCTGTCGCCACGCTTGGCGGATCGAGGCCGTACGCCGGCGGACCGCCAGGAGCCAGGACGATGCCAGCCCCAGTCGACGCCGCCACCGAGCGGGTGCGCGCCGCGTTCGGGCGCCGCCTATTTCACGCGCCGCAGCACGGTCACGCAGTTGGTCACGCCCGAGCCGCCGACGTTGAACGTCACGCCAATCTTGGGGATCTTGCGCGTCGGGGCAAGGCCAATCGGCTGCTCCATCAGCTGCTTGTACACCAGCGCGTGCATCGAAGCGCCGGTGGCGCCGACCGGGTGCCCCTTGGCCTTGAGGCCTCCCGACAGGTTGATGCACACCTTCTCGTCATCGGCGCCGAAGCGCCCGGCCATGTAGTCCTGCCCGGCCGTGCCATCGGCCGAGAACCCCAGCGCCTCGGTGGTCAGCAACTGATTGATCGTAAAGCAGTCATGCACTTCTGCGATGTCGATGTCGTCCGCCGTCACGCCCGCCTCGCGGAAGGCCTTGGCGACCGCATCCTTGCCGGCCTCGAGGACCCACTTGTTGGCCCGCAGCGACAGCGGCAGGTGCTCGGCCGAGTGACCGATGCCCGCGATCTCCACGACCTTGTCGCGCGTCGCCATCGCGTTCGCCGTGCTCGTCAGCACCACGGCCGCCGCGCCGTCCGTCACCAGCGAGCAGTCGTGCAACCGGAGCGGCGCCGCCACCATCATGTTCGAGCCGCGCCCGCTCTCCGGCAGCGCGAGGATCTCGGCGGCCGTCTTCGGGCCATTGCGCACGTGCGCCAGCGGGTTGTGCGCCGCGTTGGCGTAGCACGACGCCGCGACGTGCGCGGACTGCTCGCGCCATTGCGTGTCGCTCAGCTGGTAGCGTTCGATGTACGCCTTGGCCAGCTCCGCGAACAACCCCGGGAAGGTCGCGCCGGTGCCGCCCTCCTCCGGCCAGTACGAGCAGGTCGCCAGCGCGGTGGTCATCGCCTGCGTGTCGAGCAGGTTCATCTTCTCGACGCCGACCACCAGCACGTTCTTGAAGCGCCCCGACTCCACGGCGTAGATGGCGTCGTAGATGGCCACCGACGACGACGCGCAGGCCGCCTCGGTGCGCGTCATCGGCTTCAAGCGCAGCGCCGGGTCGATCATCACGCCGATCGGCGCCACATGCGCCTGGTTCACGAAGCGCGACGGCGCGCAGGCGCCGATCCACACCCCGTCGATGTCCTCGGCGGTCAAGCCCGCGTCGGCGATGGCGCCGCGCCCGGCTTCGATGATGAGGTCGTAGAACGACGCCACGTCGGTCTTCTTCTTGAAGGAGATCATATCTTTGACGTCGACGAGCGATCCGAACTTCGTGTTGTACGCTCCGACGATGCTGACCTTGCTCATGGTGCTTCTCCGTTGCATGTGTGGCTACTTGGCCAGACCGTTGGCAATCAGGCCGCCCGTGATCTCGAGGCAGGTCGCGTCGATCGCCTCGTTCTGCGCCGTGTGCATGATGATGTCCGCGATTTCACTCGGTTCGATGAGGCGGCCGATGTGCACGCCCTGCAGGATCCCAGCGAGCGCGTCCTGGTTCATGCCCTTGACCATCGGTGTGCCGACATAGCCCGGCGCCACCGCCACCACGCGGATGTTGCGGATTCCCTTGGAATGGAACTCGCCGGTGAGGATCTTGGGCCACAGCGCGATCGCCGCCTTGGTCGACGCGTAGTTGAGCTGGCCAATCTGCCCATCCTTGTTCACGGAAGAAATCGGAACAATCAAGCCTTGATAGCCATGGTTGGCCATGCGGATCGCCGCCTCGCGCACGGTGATGAACGCGCCGACCAGGTTGACGTCGACCACCGCCTTGAACTGGTCGGTCGTCATGGCGCGCTTGACCTTGCCGGTCTCCTTGTCGAGGTTGATCATCAGGCCGTCCTTGATGATGCCCGCGGAAGCCACGCAGATGTTGAGCTTGCCGTACGTGGAAATGGCGAGATCCATCAAATCAGATACTTGCACATCACTGGTGACGTTGCAGCGACTCCAGACGACGCTGCCGCCGGCCGCCGTGATCTCGGCCGCGACGCGCTCCAAGCCCTTGGGGTCCATGTCGCCGAGCACGACCTGCACGCCGCGCGCCGCCATTGATTTGGCGACTGCTTCGCCGATGCCGCTCGCACCACCTGTCACGACTGCCACTGCACCATTGAGTTCCATGGATTGCCTCGCTTCCTGCTGGGGTCGTCCTGCCTGGCGCCCCGGCCAGCCAGGACGGGGCGGCGTGCGGCATCGTTGTGCACCGCAGCACGCTTTGCGGGGATATGCACCTCTATTCGCATGACGTCAAGCGTTGTGCAGTGCAACATTGCCACCGGTGGCAAGCGTGCGCTGCTGGCATCGCGACAGGCGATGTGCAGACAACTCGCTAACATAACAACACTTCAAGCAGCCGCGCCGGCCATGGCATGCCGGCGGCACAGCGCCGGGCGTTGCTGGCCGCGGCGGCGCCGACCGAAGACGCGCATGCCCTGCCCTGGTGCATGACTTGACAGGCGACTTTCACAGGTGGGCATGACCGCGTCGCGGCACTGCCGGGCGTCGCGCGCCGTTGATCGCGGCACGAAATGCTGCGGCGCAACATCGCGCGATTGCGGCGGGGGACGGGGACAGCTGCGCGGAGTCCGATAGGGCGTCGGCGCGGACCGCGAAAGGGATGTGCGCCCGCAGGGTCGCGGCGGCGCAGCCGTCGCGAGTCGCCGCAGGCGACCGCCAGCCCGGTCCCGGCGCTTCGCCGGGATTCGCCCAGAAGCCGGCGGGGGCAGGCCCTGAACCGGGGCCAGGGCCGGAGCCGGAGCTGGAACGGCACCGCGCAATCCCCTTGCTCCATTCGCAAACCCACGGGATGATGCGCCTCCAGCGCCCTGCCCTGCGCTCCCGAGGCCACCATGCGCCGCATCCTTTGCCTCTGCCTTCTCGCCGCCTGCAGCACGCCCGCCGCCACGCCTTCCGGCGGCCTCACCGACGCGGCGTTCAGCCCGGACGTCAAGGTCCTGCCCAGCGACGCCAAGGCGAGCGACGGCCTGACCGACACGGCCGGCCTCTACGACAACTCCGCGTTCACCTGCACCGGCACTGAAGTCGCCTGCTTCAACGACACCATCGCCAAGGTGTGCGTCAACGGCGGCTGGGTCGTGAAGGAGAAGTGCCCCGACGGCTCGACCTGTGTCGCTGGCTACTGCGCCACGCCCGCGACCTGCACGGCAGGCGAGAGCCAGGGCTGCGAAGGCATGAACTCCGAGAAGGTCTGCAGCGACGACGGCAAGTCCATCGTCACCAAGACCTGCGCCGGCAAGCAGCAATGCGCGGCCGGCAAGTGCCAGGACGTCGTGTGCACGCCCGGCATCGCGGAGTGCGTCGGCCAGATCAGCTTCCACACCTGCACCGACGACGGCCAGGGCTACGGCGCCGAGACGCCGTGCAAGACGGGCGCGAGCTGCTTTGGCGGCAAGTGCGTGTCGCTGTGCGAGTCGAACCTCAAGATCGTCAGCAACATCGGCTGCGAGTACTGGAGCGTCGACCTCGACAACGACTCCGGCACGAACCCGGCGAACGGCGTCAAGGCAGACATGGTGCCGCACAGCGTGGTCCTCTCGAATCCAGGCATCTACGACGCGGAGATCACGTTCACGATCGAGGCGAGCTGCGCGGATGGCTCGTCGTGCTCGCCGTCCAAGACCACCTGCAACGGCAAGCAGAACACGGTGTGCGACACGCTCGCTGCGCCGTATGACCTGATCTTCGCGGACAACAAGGTGCCGGCCGGCGGCTCCAAGGAGTTCAAGATGCCGGTGATGAACGTGAGCGGTTCGTCGCTGGCGCCCAAGGCGATCCACGTCAAGTCGACGCAGCCGGTCGTGGCGTTCCAGTTCAATCCGTTCAACTCGGAAGGCGCGGCGTCGAACGACGGGTCGCTGCTGCTGCCGCAAAACGCCTTGGGCAAGACCTACTACGCGGTCGTTCCCGCGCAATCGCGGCCGGCGCTGATGGGCTTTCCGGCGAACAACGCGTTCCTGACCGTGGTGGCGACACAACTGGGCACGACGACAGTGAAAGTGACGCCGACGCACGACTGCCTGGCGGATGCCAAGAAGGGCGTGGCGCCGAACGTCGGACAGACCAAGCTGGTGGCGGGGACGACGTACAGCTTTGATTTGTCTCAGTATGACGTGCTGAACATCGAGGAGGCGCCGACCAACGACATCGTGCCGCCGGGCAAGGGCCCGCAGAGCTTGAAGAACATGACCGGCACCAAGATCGAGGGCACCAAGCCGATCGCGGTCTTCTCCGGGCATCAGGTCGCCGGCGTCGAGGACGACATGCGCTTTGGCAGCAGCAGCGGCTCCGACGGCACGTGGGACACCTGCTGCACCGAACACATGGAAGAGCAACTGATGCCGGTCGAGACCTGGGGCAACGAGGCCTTCTGCGTCAAGACCAAGCCGCGCGGCGACGAAGTGGACGAGTTCGTCGTGGTGGCGGGCGAGGCAGGCGTGAAACTGACCACGAATCCAAGCATTCCCGGCCTGGATGGCGTGACGATCAATGCCGGCGAGAGGGCGCGCGCACAGACCGACGGGAGCTTCATGCTGACAGCGACTGGCAAGATCCAGGTCGTGCAACTTCTTGTCAGCGCTGGGCAAACCGCGGCCAAGTCGAACGGCTCGGCGGCGACGCTAGGCGACGCGAGCATGGCGATCGTGCCGCCCAAGAAGCAGTACCGCGCGGACTATGTGATCCAGACGGCGGACGGCTACAACGCGAACTATGTCAGCATCGTGCGGCCCAAGGGCCTGGCCATCACGCTGGATGGCGCCGCGGTGCCGGATGGCGAGTTCACGGCGTTTGGCGATGGAAGCTGGGAATATGCCTACCAAACGGTCGCGAAGGGCTCGCACACGGTGGCCGCCAAGGACGTCGCGTTCGGGCTGATGGTGTACGGCTACGGCGGCGTGACGGCGTACAGCTATCCGGGCGGAATGAATCTGCAGTAGTCGTCCGAGGTTGCCACACGCATGAGCGAAGCCTGTTCCCGCTGCATCATGGACCACACCGTGCCTGGCCTGCGCCTGGACGCGGACGGCATCTGCCACCTGTGCCACGTGCAGGACCGCCTGCACCGCGCGCACTTCATCGAGCAGGATACCGAGAAGGCCGCGCGCTTTGCCCAGATGATCGACACGATCAAGAAAGCCGGCAAAGACAAGGAGTTCGACTGCATCGTGCCGCTCAGCGGCGGCGGCGACAGCAGCTATACGCTCTACAAGTCCAAGCAGCTCGGGCTGCGGCCGGTGGCCTACCACTTCGACAACGGCTGGGTGTCGGACGTGGCGCGCAGCAACATGGCCGAGGTCACGCAGAAGCTCGGCGTTCCGCTCAAGACCGTGAGCTACCCGTGGCCGGAGTTGCGCGAGACCTACCTCGCCTCCCTGCGCGCCTCGATCCCCGAAGTGTGCCTGCCTTGCCTCGTCGGCGTCTGGTCCCTGGCCTACAGCGCGGCGCAGGCGGAGGGCGTTCGCTACGTGATGCATGGCTCCTCGCCCATGACCGAGGGCATCTTCCCCTCGTCGTGGAGCTACATCGACGGCCGCTACTTGGAGAGCGTCGTGGCGCAGCACGGCACCCCCGGCGCCTGCCATGTCGTCAAGCAATTCAATCGTCTGCGCATCTCGGACATGGTTTCCGACATGGCCCTGCGACGCACGCGCGTCGTGATGCTGCCGCTGTACCTGGAGTGGGACGACCACCGCATCCGCACGGAATTGCAGCGCGAATTCAACTGGGGCGACGGCGGCAAGCACGCGGACTGCATCTACACGCCGTTTCGCGCCTGGGTCATCTGGAAGAAGTTCGGCTTCGACTTGCGGCGCATGGGCTCGGCGGCGCTGGTGCGCAGCGGTCGCGTGTCGCGGGCCAAAGCCTTGGAATACTTCGAGGAGAACCCGCCGCAAGAGGACGCGGTGGCGGTGGCCAAGGTGCTGGAACGGCTCGGGCTGTCGCGGGCGCAGTTGGGTGAGATCCTCGAAGCCCCGCCCAAGCATTTCCAGGACTACGCGACGTACCACGGCACGGTGCAGCGCATGGAGCCCCTGGTGCGCGCCGCCGTGAAGATGGGCCTGCTGTCGCAGATGGTGTACGACAAGTACTTCACCTGCTGACGCGCCCAAAGTGCTGGCCCTGCCAGGCGTGCAACGGCGGTCGAGGTGTTTGCGAATGATGACCCTGTTCTTGCTGCTTGCGCTGCTGATCCCCACCGCCGGCACGGCCGAACCGCTGCCGCTGCCCGATCGCGGCATCTTCGCGGACCTTGACGGACAGGTGCGCATCGCACGGCCGGCCTGGCTCGAGCCCGCGGCGTGTCGCGACCCTTCGCGGCCGGTGGCCTGGCTGCTCGCGTTTGGTTCGGTGGTGGGTTTTGGCAGTTCCGACAAGGCGTTGCCGCCCTGCGTCCAGCTCGCGGACACGGATGGGGACGGGCTGCCGGATCCGCTCGACGTGCTGGCTGGCGCCAAGAAGACGGTGCTCGATCACGCGCCCTACGGCGGTCCCTACCGAACGATTCCCTATCCGAATGGCGACGTGCCGCGCTCCGAAGGCGTCTGCACCGACGTCGTCATCCGCGCGCTGCGCAACGCCGGCATCGACCTGCAGCGCCTCGTGCACGAGGACATCCTCCGCGCGCCCAAGGCCTACCCGATGGTGCACAAGCCGAATCCCAGCATCGATCACCGCCGCGTCAAGACACTTCTTCCATGGTTTCAGCGACATTGGCTGCCTCAGGAGACCGAGCGCGCCCGCATCGACGATTGGCTGCCAGGCGACGTCGTCTTCATGGATACCCTGGCCAAGCCGGGGCCGGATCACATCGGCGTGGTGTCCGATCACCTGGGGCCCTCGGGCCGGCCGCTCATCATCAACAGCTGGACCGATGGCTACCGCACGGCGGAGATGGACCTGATGGCGTTCGTGCCGGTGACGCATCGTTTTCGGGCGCCGCGGGCCGTGCAGGGGTCGCCAGCGACGGCGCTGGCCGCGGTGGGCTACCAACTTCCCGAGACGACGCGCCAAGTCGTGGTCGTGCGCGTGCCGGACATGGGCGCCAGCCGGGGCGTGCTGACGCGCTGGCAGCGCGGGCCGTCGGGGTGGACGGAGGTCGGCCAACCGGTGCCAGTGGACATCGGCGCAGCGGGCGGCGCTTGGGGGCGCGGGCTCGGGCCGCTGCGGCAACCGCTCAAGATGGAAGGAGATCACCGCTCGCCGCTGGGCGCTTTTCGCATCGGCACCGCGTTTGGCCGCACCGCCCGGCCGGCCGGCGTTGCGTGGCCTTGGCGTCAGACCGGCGCAGACGACCGCTGGGTCGACGACCCGCAATCGCCGCACTACAACCGCTGGGTCAGCGCGCAAGTGGCAGGCGGCGCCTCGGCGGAAACCCTGGCGCGCACGGACGGCTTGTACGACGTGGCGCTCGTGCTGGAGCACAACACCGACCATCCAGTGGCCGGGGGCGGCAGCGCCATCTTCGTGCACCTCACGAGCGGAGGGCCGACGGTCGGTTGCACGTCACTGGCACGCGAACCGCTGCTGGAACTGCTGCGGTGGCTGCGTCCTGCGGCGCGGCCGGTGTGGGTCCAGGTCGCGGATTGACGGCGGTCAGTCCAGCCGCTCCAGCAGCGCCAGCAGCCGCTGCCAGGTACGCGCAACCGAAGAAATCGACACGGATTCGTCGGGCGAGTGCGCGTCGCGGATGTCCGGACCTATCGAGATCATGTCCATGCCGGGAATGCGCGCGCCGATGAGACCGCACTCCAACCCCGCGTGAACGGCGCGCGGCTCGGGCTCGCTGCCCAGCTCTTCGGCAAAGGCCTTTTGCGCAACGCGAAGCAAGGGCGATTCGAGGGATGGCGGCCAACCGGGATAGCCATCCGCATGCATGGGCCTGGCACCGGCAGCGGTCGCGAGGGAGGCCACCCAGTGACGGATCCACTCCAGCTGCGATGGCACGCTCGAGCGCTGCGACGTGTGGATGACGAGCGTGTCCGGCGAGCTGCGGATCACCGCGAAGTTCGTGCTGGTTTCGACAAGGCTGGGAATGGACCGGGAAAAAGCCGTCAAGCCGTGCGGCACCACGGCCAGCAGACGCAGCGCGCGAGCGGCGCTCGCCCCGGTGAGCGGCGCGCGACCGTCCAGGCTTTCGGCGACCGTCAGCTGCACGCCATCGTCGACGCCGGCCAGCTCGAGCCGGGCAATGGCGGCAAAGCCCGCGATCACGTCGCGCAACTGCTCGAGATCACAAGACGCAATATCGAGGACCGCCGACGCCTCGCGCGGAATCGCGTTGGGCAGCGAGCCGCCATCCAGCGCGACCAGGTGGACGTCGCTGCAAGTGGCGAAGACCTGATGCAGCGCCCGCTCCAGCAGGCGATTGGCATTGCCGCGGCCTTCGTGAATGTCGCCGCCCGAATGACCGCCGCGCAGCCCGCAGACCTGGATGGCCACGCGCGCCCGCGGCAGCGCATCCGCGACGCGCTCGATCGGCAGCGTCAGCACCGTGTCGACGCCACCGGCGCAACCGACGTAGATCGCGCCGTCCTCCTCGGTGTCGAGGTTGATGAGGCGGCGCCCGGCGAGGAATTCCGGCGCCAGGCCCTTGGCGCCATTGAGGCCGCGCTCTTCGTCGACGGTGAAGAGCAACTCCAGTGGACCGTGCACCGCTTCGGGCATGTCGAGCAGCGCCAGCGCCATGGCGACGCCGATGCCGTTGTCCGCGCCCAGCGTGGTCCCGGACGCCTTCACGACATCGCCGGACACGACAAGGCGGATGGGATCGCAAGAGAAGTCGTGCGCAACATCGGCATTCTTCTCGCACACCATGTCCAGGTGACCTTGCAGGACCGTCACCGCGACGTGCTCGCGCCCCGGCGACGCCGGCACGCGCACCACGACATTGCCGGTCGCGTCGCAGGCGCTCTCGGCACCGTGCCGCGCGGCGACGTCCAGCACCCATTGCGCGGCCGCATGCTCGCGGCCGGAGGCGCGCGGAATGGCGCTGAGCTGCTCAAAATAGTCCCACACATGGCGAGGTTGCGTCTCGTGCATCGTCGTTGCGTCCCGTGGCGTCTGGATGGGTTGCCGGCAGGTCAGTTCGCGTAGAACCGCAGGATGTCCCGCAGGGTCCACACGAAGAAGTCGACCTCTTCCGGGGTGTTGTAGAAGGAGAACGACGCGCGCACGGAGCTGGGCACGCCGCGGGCGTTGTACCAGGAGTGGACGCAGTGCTTGCCGGAGCGCACCATCAAGTTGGCGCTTTTGTTGAGCAAGTAGGCGACGTCGCCGGAATCCATGCCATCGACGCGGAAGTTCAGCACGCCGCCGCGCTTTGCCGCGTCCGTGGGACCGATGACGGTGATGCCCTTGGTCTTGGCCAGCTCCTCGCTCGCCATCGTGTTGAGCTTGGTTACTTGCTTGCGGATCGCGCGCTTGCCGATGCCGCCGATGTACTCGACCGCGGCGCCCAGGCCGATGGCGCCGGCGTAGTCTTGCAAGCCAGCCTCGAAGCGGTCCGGCGCGCGCCCGAGCGTGTAGCCGTCGTAGGTGGTATCGGTGACCGTCTCGCCGCCGTAGAGAAAGCACGGCAGGTCGGCGAGCAACTCCTCCTTGCCGTAGAGCACGCCGGTGCCGGTCGGACCGAGGATCTTGTGGCCGGAGAACGCCAGGAAATCGATATCGAGATCGCGGACATCCATGTCGCCGGAGAGCATGCCCTGGGCGCCGTCGACCAGCACCTTGGCGCCCACGCTGTGCGCCTCGCGCACGATGTCGCCGAGCGGAAACGTGACGCCGGACAGGTTGGAACTGTAGAGCACCGACACCAGCTTCACCTTGCGGTCCAAGCGGGCGCGGAACGCGGCCATCTCGAAGCTCGTGTCGGCATTCGTCGCAAACACGCGGTGTTCGACGCCGGAGCGGTCGCGCAGCGCCAGCCACGGCAGCAGGTTGGAGTTGTGCTCCAGGTCCGAGCACAGCACCGCGTCTCCCGGTTGCAGGCGCAGCACGTTGGCGACGACGTTGATCGCCTCCGTCGTGTTGCGCATGAACAAGATTTCCGAAGGGTTGCGCGCGCCGATGAAAGCCTGCACCGAGGCGCGCGCGTTCTTGAACGCCTTGGTCGTCGCGGTGCCGAAGGAGTGGTCGACGCGCCCATGACAGCCGGAGTAGTCCGTGTAGTACGTCGACAGCGCCTCGATGACCGCCTTGGGCCGCAAGGACATGCAGGCGTTGTCGAAGTAGACGATGGGCTTGTCGTTGATGCGCTGGCCGAGCACGGGAAAATCCGCGCGGATCCGCGCAATGTCCGGTTGGGACGGCGCCGCCAGGATGCGCAGGGGCAGCAGGACCTCGCCCTTGGCGCGGATGGCGCTCAGGTCGCGGTCTTCATCCTCGAATTCAACGGAACAACACATGGTGTTCTTGCGCTCCGAGCGGTGGGAGAGGCGCGCGCCGAAGCGTGCGAGGGCGACCAGCTGGTTGAAGGAGGCGAGTGCGCGCAAGGTGAGGACTTCCCGTGGGCAGGCGCAAAGGCCGCGTGCGACCCTGCGCAAGGCAGCGTATGCGGAATGGCGTGGGGCGTCCACAGCGGAGTGGCGGGTCTGCCAAGCGACGTCTCAGCCGACCTTGTGCACCGGTTTCCCTCAGATTTCGGCGAGACAGTCCACAGTCGCGTTGACGCCGCCGCACTCGCCCCCTACGCTGCCCTCGCGCCGCCCGCGCGCGCAGAGGCCGCATGTCACCGCACCGAAGCGTCCTCCTGCTCGAGTTCGTCACGCGCGAGCGCTGGGTGTTCGACAGCCGCTTCTTCCCCTTCGTCAAAGGCCACGCAGAAACACTAGGTTGCAGCACGCGCTGGCTGTGCTACGGCTCCGACATCCAAACGACGAAGACCGGCGAAACCAGCGTCTGCCAGTACATGGACCTCTCGCCGGAGGAACTGGACACGCTCGCCCGCCACATCGGTGAACTGGCGCCGACGCACGTGCTGCTGAGCCATCCCGTCTCGGAAGCCGTGCTGCGCATTTTGCAGCAAGGTCGCGGAGATGTCTCGGTGATGACGACGTCCGACCATGCCGGTCCGGCGAACATCGAGCGCGTGTGGGATTCGGGCCCGACGCAGCAGGTCGCGAGCGGACCCAAGCAAATTGGCGACAATACGGCGAATTGGCAGCAGGGCCGCACGGACTGGTGCCTGCGCTGGCTGGGCGAGACGCCGCAGACCTCCCCGCACTTCGGCCGCTACCTCGTCGGCTCGGTGCAGCCAAGCTACGACGCCGTGATGGCCAACGCCAAAGCCATTGAATACAGGCCACACCTGTTGATTCTCGGCGGCGTGACCTGCGACCACTTCCACAAGGTGTCCAGCAATCCGGCCTACCAGGGGCTGGATTTGTCGAGCAGCCAGCATGACTTCGGCTGTTCCTACTGCACCTGGTACCGCGGCGCGACCAGCGAGCTGCGCGAGGATCCGGTCGAGGTGGCGGAGGCACAGCTGCGCCGCGTCCTGCAGACCGCGGGGCAAGGCGGGCGCTTCTGCGGCGTGCTGGATCTGCTGGATATCCGCCTGTTTTCGCACATCGATCGCTTCGTGCAGACCGCCATCGGCCTCGGCCTGCCGCCGACCGAGTTCTGCTTCGAACCGCGCGTCGACCGCGTGGTGCAGGTCGCCGACAAGCTGGACCGGGCGCTGGCCGATTGCGCGCAGGCCGGCCACCGCGTGACCCTGTTCCGCATGGGCGCGGAGAACCTCGTCGAGGAAGAGAACATCTTGTACAACAAGCACGTCAGCCTCGAAGAGATCGACGGCGGCATGCAGCACTTGAAGCGCATGGCGCAGCAGCACCCCGGGCTGTTCGACTACGACCCGACCTGGGGCTACATCACCTGCGGGCCGTGGACCACGCTGGAAATGCTGGAGACCGGCATCCGGCGCGCCATCGAGCGCGGCTTCGAGCCCGGCGGCGTCTGGCTGTACACGCCGCTGCTGCTCTACCGGTCCGCGCCGATCTCGGTGCTGGCGCAGCAGGAAGGGCTCATCCAGGATGCGTTCGACGACGTGTCGCTGCTCTACAACTCCGCGGCCAACAACGTTTCTTTCGATTCCTTCTACGCCTGGCGCTTCAAGGACGAGCGCACGCGGGTGGCCTTTGCGCTCTTCGTGCGCTTCTGCGCGGCGGGGCTGCGCGACAAGTACCCGGACACGATCTTCGAGGGCGACCGGCTCTATGCGCAGATCCTGAACGCAAATCCGCAGTTCGACCGGCCGGATCTGTTCGCCCTCGAAGTCATGGCGCTCGTCAAGGCGAGCGCGCCGCCATTCGACCGCGCGGCACTGCTCGATGCTGCGCTGCAGCAATACGCCAGGTTGCCGGCGCGCAAGCCTGTGCAGGTGCAGCAAAGTCCCGAACCGGAGCCGAACCAGCCGAGCGAGCAGAGCCGTTTTCGCGCGCACCAGCTGGGCCGCGTGTTGGAAATCCGGGGGAAACGGGCGGGTCTCGCGGTGTCGAATGTGCGGCCGCTGGGGGAGACGGAGCTCGCGCTGGATGTGCAGGTGCAGGAGCGCGCGTACCAGCTGACGCTCGCTGCGCCGGCGCCGGGACGGCCGTTCTTCTTCAAGACCCAGCGCTTCGGCGTGTCGCACGCCAAGGAGACGCCTGTGCAGCCGCAGCATGTCGCCGCGCTGCGCAAGCTCACGGAGGCGTTGGATGTCGTCGTGGCGACGCGGGCGCCGGACCTCGCGCTCTGACCGCACGGGTAGCTACGCCTCGCGCAAGCCGACCTGCCAGCCCTGCACCGAAATCCCAGCCTGCCCCGCCAACTTGCGCACGACGTTGCGCCATGCGGGCAACGTCTCGGGCGCCGGCGCGTGCGCCTGCATGTGCGTCATGCCCGCCAGCAGCACGCGCGCACACGCGGTCGCCTGCGCGTCCATGTGCGCGTGGTCGTAGGTCAGCACGAGGTTGCCGACGCGCCGAAAGTGCGCCTGCGTCGCGTCGAAGGGCGCAATCTGGAAGCGGTACGCGCCTTCCTGGGCCGGCACGATGATGCGCAGCGTGTTGCCCGTCGGCGCGGCGCGCTGCGGCCTCGGCTTCGCGCCCGCAGCGGCGCAGAGCGTATCCAACTCCTCAGGCTGCAACTGCTTTTTCGGGTCCTCGACGTGCAGCAGCGCGTCCAGCGTGCGCGGCGCACCTTCCGCCGCCTGGATCCACCGCAACGTCAGCTTCGCAGTTGCAGCATTCGGATGCTGCAGGTGCACAACCAGTTCGTCCTGCGCCTGCAGCCGCAGCGAGGTCGTGCGAAACGCGCCAAAGGATCCGCTCTGCGGCCACAGTTGCTCGCCGAAACGCTGCCCCGCCGCCAGGCACAGCGCCGCCTCGCGCTGCCCGAACCAATGGTCTTCCTGCCACGCCTGGACGGCCGGCAGCGGCACAAGCGCGAGGCGGCGCAGGCACGCCAGCAGCAGTTCCGGTTTGTCGTCCAGCGGTTGCACGTTCAGGTAGCCGACCAGCGCGTGGAGCTCGCCTTGCGCCGGCGGCCCGAGGCGCAAGCGCAGGCGCTCGCCGCCCAACGCCATTTCCACGACCAGCAGCGGCGCGCCCTCCGCCCAGGCGTCGATCAGGACCGGCTGGCCTTCGTGCGGCTGCGCCAGCGCGGCGAGGATCTCCTCCTCCGGAAACAGCTCCTGCCGCATCAGGCTGGCCACGACATCGACGCGAAGGCTCGCCTCCTGCGGCGGGCCCAGCCGCGAAAACACGTCTGCTGCCGAAGCCTTGCGCACGGGCAGGCCCAGCTGCTGCACCAGGGACGGCGGCGCGCCGTCCGGCAGGTAGGGAATCGGCCGCTGCCCGCGCGTCGGCGCAAAACCCGTTTCATTCCAATCGACACGCTCGACGCGGCACATCGGCGCCAGGTGGCAGGCGCGGCACACCCAGCGGTAAGGATGGCGGCGCAGCACCTTGGCCAGATCGCGCCCCGCCGAGGGCGAGAACGTGTCCAGGGTAATATGCTCTGCATCCGCGTGGTTGAACGTCAGGACCGTGCCTTCGTAGACGTACTGGACGTCCAGGCTGCGGTGCTCCTCCCCCGGCGGCAGCAGGCACAGCGGCACCTTGACGAAGCCCAGCGGCACGTCGGCCGGCTGCGTACGCACGAACTCCGCGACTTCCTTGGCACGTTCGTCCAGGTCGTCGAGCACGTGCGCAAGGCCGATGTCGTAGGAGCGCACCGGCAGCAGGCTCGCCAGCCGCATCCGCCACGGCGCGCCGCGCAGCGCGGCCACGAGCGTGTCGCGCATGTGCGCCAACCGGCCGGCGTTGAGGGCAAACATGTCCGATTCCGTGGAGATCGGCAGCGGCCGGTCCGGATGCTCCAGGTTCCAGTCGCGCACCTGGCGCAGGCCTTCCAGCGTGCGCTCGAACATCTTGGGGCTGACGCGCGCGCCGAGCGCGAAGATCTCCGCATCGGGAAAGTGGAAGGAAACCGCGACACTGGCGCAGCCCGCGTTCACCAGCTGCTCGACAAAGCCCGGCCGCGCCAGCTGCTGCCCGTTGGTGAACACGACCGAGCGCAGCCCCAGCGAACTGGCATACGCCACGATCTCCAGCACATCCTTGCGCAGCAGCACCTCACGGCCGCAGAAGACGACCTGATCGGCGTGCTTGACCGTCTCGCGCAGCATCTCTTGGATCTGCGCGAAATCAGGCTCGGTCGCGTTGTTGCGCGGATCCTCGTAGCAGAAGAAGCAGCGCTGGTTGCAGCGCGGCGTCAGTGTGATCTCGCTCCAGTCCGCGACGGGGGCGATGTCTTCCAGCTGCGACGCGGCCAGTTCCTGGGTCATCGTCTGCAGATACCACGCGCGGATCGGGCACCGCAACCGCTTCTTGGCAAGAACGCGAGCCGCACGGGCAGTTAGGGCTCGCCACGAGGCGAACCGAGTCGACTTCCGAGGCGTCGCCGCGAATCCGCATCGGTGAGCCTGGCGACCAGACAACAAGCAAACGTGCGAAGTGCCAAGTGATTTGGCACAAGCACCTACGGCGTGAAGCTCGCGGGCTGCGACGCGCCGAAGTGCGCCAGGATGCCGCCGGTCTGCGGGACGGTCATCAGGTTGCCGCCGACCGCCCAGATGCCGCCGTCCGGATCGACCCAAGTGCCATGAAAGTCCTGGCTGATCTCCGGCGTGCCGGACATCTGCGTCCACGTGCCGCCCTTGCGCTGCCAGACGGTGCCCATGCCCGCGCCGCCGACGGCGACGGCGTCGCCGTTGGCCTCGACGAACACGCCGTTCAACTGCTGGAGACCTGTCGGGATCTTCTCGACGAAACCGTTGCCGCTGTTCTCGACGATGCTGCCTTCGCCCATGCCGCCGACGGCGATGACCAGGTTGGCGTTGCCGCTGACGGTCAGGAGCGTGGCCTTGGAACTCTGCCCGGAATCCATGGCCTTCCACGTGGTGCCATCGTAGTGCAGGATGTGGCCGCCGGTGCCGACGATCCACACGTCGTTCTTGGCGCGCGCGAAGACCTTGAACCAGCATGCGGTTGAATTCTGCAAAGTTGTGTCGAGGCCCGGCGTGGCACCCCAGGCTGTTCCGTCCCAGTGCAGCACGACGCCGCCGGTGTCGCCCACGCAGCCGGGTGCGCCGCCGACCGCCCAACCGTCGGTCGCGTCCGGGACGGCGACGCCCCAGAGCCACTGCTTGGTGTTGCTCGGGAGTTGCACGAACTTGTTGGTACTGCGCAGGTATCTGAGGATGAGGCCATCGAAGCCGACCATCCACAGCTCATCATCCGTGGCGCCGTGCGTGACCCACGCGAGGTTGCCCGGCACGCCGGTCTTGAGCATCGTCCAGGCCTTGCCGTCCCAGTGCAGCACCTGCGGGCCATTCTCCGGATGCTTCGGGTCGCCGCCGCCGACCGTCCACACGTCCTTGGAGCTGGTGCCCCACACCGAGAGCAGCGCACCCGGCAGGTTCTCCATGACGACCGACCACGTCTTGGGCGTGGCGGCGGGCTCGGGACTGCAAGCGCAGACTAGTGCGAGCAGGACGCTGGGAACGATGGTACGGCGCAGCATGACGGTCTCCTTGTGGCGCCGGACAGTGTAGCGGAGCCACGAAAGGTTTGACACCCCGCGTCACCTTGCGTAGCGTCCGGCGGATGTACCTCCTCGGCTTCAACTGCTACGTCTTCAACTCGGCCGCCTGCCTCTTGAAGGACGGGGAGCTGATCGCGGCCGCCCAGGAGGAGCGCTTCACGCGCGAGAAGAACACCGGCGAGTTCCCGACCCACGCCATCGCCTACTGCCTGCAGGAAGCCGGCATCACGATCGACGACGTCGACCACGCGTGCTTCCACTGGCGGCCCTTTCACCAGTTCCATCGCCGCATCGGGCTCATCGTCCGCTACCTGCCCGATTCTGTTCGCTATTGGGGCTCGCACTCCAGCCGCTGGAGCCACATGGTGCGCGCCGAGTCCGCGCTGCGCGAAGCCTTCCCCGGCAAGAACGGCAGATCCAAGTTCGCGTTCCACCGCGTCAAGCACCACGTCTGCCATGCCTCGAGCGCCTTCCTGGTCTCGCCGTTCGAGGAGGCCGCCATCCTGACCTTGGACGGCAGCGGCGAGATGGCCGCGACGACGTTCGGCATCGGCAAGGGCAGCGACGTGCAGCTGATCCGGGAGATCTTCTACCCGAACTCCCTGGGCTACCTGTACGTCTCGCTGACGCACTACCTTGGATTCACGCCGGATCGCGACGAGTACAAGGTCATGGGCCTTGCGCCCTACGGCACGCCTGATCTGGTCAAGGACTTCGAGGACGTGCTGCGCGCCACGGACGACGGCGGCTACCAGGTGAACCTGGACTACTTCAACTACCAGCGCGGCATCCGCACGCCGTGGGTGTCGCAGAAGTTCGTCGATCGCTTCGGCCCCGTGCGCCAGCAGGGCGAGCCTTTGCTGCAGCGCCACAAGGATCTGGCTTTTGCACTGCAACATGCCGTCGAGGAGGTCATCCTGCACCTGGCGCGCCATGCGCACCGCATCACGGGGATGAAGAACCTGTGCCTGGCGGGCGGCGTCGCGCTGAACTCCGTGACCAACGGTCGGTTGCTGCGCGAGTCGCCGTTCGAGCACATCTTCGTGCAACCGGCGGCGAACGATGCGGGCACGGGCATCGGCAGCGCGGCGTACACGTACCACAAAACACTGGGCTATCCGCGGCATTTTGCGATGCAGCATGCGCTCTATGGGCCGGCGTACTCGCAGGACGCGTGCCTTGCTGCACTGCACAACGCCAACGCCGCGGGGCACGCGCTCAAGTGGCAGGAGCTGAGCGAAGACGACCTCGTGCAGAAGACCGCGGAACTGCTGGCCGATGGCAAGATCGTCGGCTGGTTCCAGGGCCGGATGGAGCTGGGACCGCGCGCGCTGGGCCAGCGCAGCATCCTGGCGGATCCGCGGCGGGCGGAGATGAAGGACATCCTGAACTCGCGCGTCAAGCACCGCGAGGCGTTCCGGCCGTTTGCGCCGTCGGTGCTGGAAGAGCACGCGTCCGAGTACTTCGAGTGCGACGTGCCTTCGAACAACATGCTCTACGTGTTTCCGGTGCGAGCGGACAAGCAGGACGTCATTCCGGCCGTCACGCACGTGGACGGGACGGCGCGCGTGCAGACCGTCAATCGCGAGCAGCAGCCGCTGTATTGGAAGCTGATTCGCGCGTTTGGCGACAAGACCGGCGTGCCGGTGCTGATCAACACGTCGCTCAACGTCATGGGCGAGCCGATCATCTGCGCGCCGCCCGAGGCCGTGAATGCGCTGGTGACGACGGGCCTGGACTACCTCGCGATGGGGAACCTGCTGGTCAGCAAGTAGCCGCATTCCCTGCGCCATTGGCCGCGGCCGCCGACGCCTTGCCATCGCCGCCCAAGCGCGTAACCTTGGCAGCAACCCCAGCTCCACCTCAAGCGCAACCCGGCTCTGGCCGGAGGGAGGCGTCCATGTTCCGGTATGCTCTTGGAATTTCTTGGCTTCGCGGCGCAGCTTTGGCCGCCGTGCTCGCCGCAAGCGCTTGCGGCAGGGGCGCGCCCCCGCCAGCCGCCAACGCACCGGCGCCTGCAGCGGGCGTCGACCGATCGGCGCTCGGCATGTTCGCGCCGCTGCCCGCGGAGTTCCCCGCCGCAGGTGGCGCGCCGAACGCGGCGCAGGTCACGCTCGGCCGCGTGCTGTACTTCGACACGCGCCTGTCCAAGAACCACGACATCTCGTGCAACACCTGCCACCCTCTGGACAAATTCGGGGCGGAGCAGGAGGCGACGTCGACCGGGCACCGCAAGCAGAAGGGCGGTCGCAACGCGCCG
>CAIXAA010000220.1 GCA_903917305.1 uncultured Myxococcales bacterium
CGCGCAGGTGGCGCTCGATGAGCGGCATCACCGGCTTGGTGAAGTGCACCTTGCCGTCGGCGGCTTCGCGCAGCGCCGTGACGCATTCCTTGTTCTTGGTCTCGATGGAAGGCGCCGCGCCGTCGGCAAGCTGGCGGGCGCGCTTGGCGGCCATGATGACAAGCGCGAAGCGGTTCGGCACCGTGTCCAGGCAGTCTTCGATGGTGATACGGGCCATGGTTGTCTCCTCAAGTCGCGTCGGCGGCACGGTAGGATGCCTCCCGGGTGCCTCGCTGTCAACGGTCGGCCGGGTCAACCGGCCATTGCGCGCGGCTGCGTCATCTTATAGAGTCCGCCGCGGAGGCCGACGATGAGCACATCCGACGCCCGTGACGCAGACCCGCTGATCGGCACCATCTTCGCAGATAGATACGAGATCCTGTCGCGCCTGGGCAAGGGCGGCATGGCCGTCGTCTATCGCGCGGTCGACCGCAACCTGGGTCGGGAAGTCGCGATCAAGGTCCTGCGCACCGACGTGGCCAACGATCCCGTCGCCGCCAAGCGGCTGGAGCGGGAGGGACGCGCCGCGGCCACGCTGCAGCACCCGCATATCATTACGGTCTATGATCGGGGCATCCGTGACGGCGCCTACTTCGTCGTCATGGAGATCCTCGTCGGCAAAGAGATGTCGACGATCATGGAGACCGAAGGCGCCATCAGCGTGGAGCGCGCGCTCGACATGGGCGAGCAGATCGCCTCGGCGCTCGCAGTCGCGCACCAGGGCGGCATCATCCACCGCGACATCAAGCCGGAGAACCTGTTCCTGATCGAGACCGGCGGTGGTGGCGACTTCATCAAGATGCTGGACTTCTCGATCGCCAAGCTGCCGACGCAGATGGTGACCGCGGCGCTGACCCGCGCTGGATCCGTTTTCGGTACGCCGCATTACATGGCGCCGGAGCAGGTGGAAGGCAAGGCCGCCGTGCCGCAGACCGACGTGTACGCGCTCGGCGCCGTGCTGTTCGAGCTGATCATGGGCGAGCCGCCGTTCGATGGCAGTTCGGTGATCGACATCCTCCTGAAGCACGTCAAGCAACCGCCGCCGCCGCTGGGTCGGCCGGGGATGCGGCTGCCGACGGGTCTGCGGGAGCTCGTGGCGCAAATGCTGGCCAAGAAGCCGGACGAGCGCCCGGCGTCGGCGGCCGTGGTGCGCGACAAGCTGAGCAAGATGCTGGCCGAAGCGCGCGGCGACGGCGGCGAGAGGGACGCTCCTTCCGGGCCGCCTCCCATGCCGCCGCCGAAGATGGCGCCGCCGATCAGCGTTCCGCCATTGATGGCTCCGATGGCTCCGTCGGCTCCGACGGCTCCGTTGGCTCCGACGGCGAGCGCGCCGCCGAGCCCGTTTGCTCCGCCCTCGGATGGCGGCGATGAGCGGACGATTGTCGGTGTCGGCATGGCTGCGCAAGTGCGGGCCGCGGTTGCGCGCCAACAGGCGCCTGCGCTCAAGCCTGTGCCCACGCCGGGTTCTGCCGTGCCGCCGCCGCCTGCGCGCCGCGCGCCGAGTCCGCTGGCAGGCGCTCCGGCCAGTGGTGTGGAGGCGCCCAATGCCGTGCCGCGCCCGCAGCCCGTGCCGCGCCCGGTGCCGCGCCCGGCGCAGGGTGCTCCTGCCCCGATCATGAACGACATGCCGACGTTGCGAGCGCCGACCTTGGGTGCGCGCGCGAGCAGCGCGGCGAACCCGCGGCCCGTGACCGGCGCGGTCCCGCGTCCGAACACGGGGGCCGTGCCGCGGCCGAGCGAGCCGCCGCCCGCCAGCCGTCCGCCGCAGTCGACGTACCAGGCGTCGAACGACGAGGAACTGGACCTGTTCCCGACCCAACCCGAGATGAAGCCGGAGCCCGGCTCCGTCGTGCGCCGCCCGCAGGCCAGCCGCGAGACCGTGTCGCCGCAGCTCGCCTCCAGTCCGCGCAAGACCTGGCTTTGGATTGCGATTCCGGCCGGCATCGTCGGACTTCTGGCGATGGGCGCGGCGATCTGGCTGGTCCTGCAGCGCTCCTGATCCACGAGATTGCACCTGAACCTGCCGGCGCCGATTGCGACGCGCCGCACCACCTTGACCTTCGAGGCTCCGATGTCCGAGACCCAAGACCCGACCCAGCCCAGCCGCGCCGCCGCGATTCCGCCGCAGTACGATTTCACCACGGTGGAGCCGCGCTGGGTGCAGCAGTGGCAAAACAGCGGTCTGTACGAGTATGACGCGCAAAGCGAAGCGGCAAAGGCCGGTCGCGTCTATTCGGTCGACACGCCGCCGCCGTACGTGTCCGCCGCGCACCTGCACGTCGGCCACGCGATGAGCTACTCGCAGGCGGAATTCGTGGTGCGTTTCAAGCGCATGCGCGGCTTCGAGATCTTCTACCCGATGGGCTTCGACGACAACGGCCTGCCGACCGAGCGCTACGTCGAGCAGAAGTACAAGGTCAACAAGGGCAAGGTCACCCGCAAGGAGTTCATCGACCTGTGCCTGGAGGAGACGCGCCAAGGTGCCAAGGTCTACCAGGACTTGTGGCAGCAGCTCGGCTTGTCCGTCGACTGGCGCATGACCTACTCGACGATCCAGCCGCGCGCCGTGAAGCACGCGCAGCGCTCGTTCCTGGATCTGGTGCAGCAAGGGCGCATGGAGCGGCGGCGCGACCCGATCCTGTGGTGCCCGACGTGCAGCACCGCGCTGGCGCAGGCGGATGTCGAGTCGGGCGAAGAGGCGAACCGGCCGATGCACGGGGTGCGCTTCGACGTGGCGCCGGAGACGGCGACGGCGAATGCCCCGGAATCCGGGACGATCGAGACGACGCGTCCGGAGCTGGTCCCGGCTTGCGTCGCGCTGGCTTGCCATCCGGAGGACGAGCGCTTCAAGCACTTCTCCGGCCTGCGCTTTCGCGTGCCGCTGACCAACCTGCGCTTCTGCAAGACCGAGGTGACGTCCGAAGACGGCAGCATCGGCAGCGCGGGCGAAGTGAGCGAAACCGAGCAAGGGCGCACGGTTCCGCTGCTGTTCGACGCCGCCGTGGATCCCGCCTTCGGCACCGGCCTGATGATGGTGTGCACCTTCGGCGACCCGGAGGACATCCAGAAGTGGCGCACGCACCAGCTCGATACGGTGCTGATCATCGATGCGCAAGGCCGCATGGTCACGCCGGATCTGCCGGAGCTGGACGGCAAGCGCGTCCACGTCCAGGCCAAGGGCTCGCAGTACAGCGAGGCGCGGCTGGCGGCGGTGGAGCTGCTCAGGAAGTACGGCTATCTTGGCGACATCAAGGCGAATGTCAGCCGTGCGAGCGTGCACGAGCGTTGCTCGACGCCTGTGGAGATCCAGGTGGCGCCGCAGTGGTTCATCCGGCTGCTGGACTTGAAGGAGCAGTTGCTGGAGCGCGGCCGCGAGCTGCGCTGGTTCCCGGAGTTCATGCGCGAGCGCTACGAGGACTGGGTCACCAACCTGCGCTGGGACTGGAACATCAGCCGGCAGCGCTTCTACGGCGTGCCATTTCCCGTGTGGTATTGCGATACTTGCAGCCATCCGGTCTATGCCGACATGGCGTCCTTGCCCATCGATCCGACCATGGCGCCGTGCCCGCAGGAGGCCTGCGACCGCTGTGGCGGCGCCAGCTTCCGGCCCGAACCGGACGTGATGGACACCTGGATGACGTCGTCGCTGACCCCGCTGCTCAACGCGAACTGGACCGAATGGGACGCGGCGCCGGACGCCGACGCGCCGATCGCCGCCCAGCCGCGCAAGGCCATCTATCCGATGGGCGTGCGCGTTCAGGCCTTTGAAATTATTCGCACATGGCTGTTCTACACCGTGGCGAAGTCGCACCTGCACACGCAGAGCGTGCCGTGGCGCGACGTGATGATCTCCGGCTGGGGCCTGGACCGCCAGGGCAAGAAGATGTCCAAGCGCGCCGGCAACTTCGTCGATCCGGCCGAGGTGATCGCCAAGTACTCCGCGGATTCCCTGCGCTATTGGGCGGCGGGCGCGACGCTCGGCCAGGACCTGCGCTACCTCGAAGACGACGTGAAGGGTGGCAAGCGGCTGCTGACCAAGCTGTGGAATTCCACGCGTTTCGCGATGCAACAGCTGGATTCCTACGTGCCGGGCGCCGTGGCGGAGCAGCCGACGGCGGCGGACCTGTGGGTGCGCAGCGAGCTGGTCGGCGTCGTCGGCGCGGCGACGGCGGCGTTCGAGCAGTACGAGTACTCCAAGGCCCTGCGCGCCGTCGAGACGTTCTTCTGGGGCACGTGGTGCGACAACTACCTGGAAATCGTGAAGGAACGCTTCCGTCCCGGCTCGCGCTTCTCGGCGGGGCAGGTGGCGGCGGCGCAGCGCACGATCTTCGAGGGCACCCACGCGCTGCTGCGACTGTTCGCGCCGGTGCTGCCGTTCATCAGCGAGGAGCTGTACCAGCTCGCGATTCGGCCGCTGCTGGGCGCGGATGCGGCGCCGAGCGTGCACGTCGCGCCGTGGCCGGAGAACGAGACGACCGGCAAGGTCGACGTCTTTGGCGGTCAGCGCGACGAGGCGGCGGAAGCGCAAGGCGCGCTGCTGGCGCAGCTGGTCAGCGCGGTGCGCGGCTGCAAGACGGCGCAAAAGCTCGGTGGCGGGCGGCCCTTGGAGGTCATCTACCTCGCCGCGCCGCAAGAGCGCCGTGCGGACCTCGCGCCGCTCGAAGCCGATTGGCTGGCGGCAAGCCGGGCAGCGCGCTGCACGTTCGCGGCAGTGGTGGCCGACCACGCGAGCGGCGAGCCGACCTATGCGGTGGGGACAACTGGGATTTCGGTTGGCATCATCGCGGCGCCGCAAGAGCCGCAGCCGGCGTGATGCTCGGCTACGGCTGCCCGTAACCTGCGGGAAATGCGAGCAGATCTGGTGCCGCAGCCTCGACAGCGGCCTGCAGCAGCGGCGTCGGATACGACCCGTGCGCCAGCCACGTCGGCATCTGCGTCATCCAATGCGGCTGTCCGACGTGACCGCCCTGGCCGCCCGCCAGCACGTGGAACCCGCGCGTGTCCTTGCCAGCCAGCTCCGTGCAAAAGCGGAAGATCGGGCCGGAAGTCGCCGTCAGCGGGAACTTGGCCACCGAGCCGTCGGCCTCCGTGCCTGGGTACTCCGACGCATTGACCGCGTTCGGCCCACCATCCATGGGAAACGGCCCCTGCACCAGGTCGTCGAACGCGATGTGATCGACGCGCAACGCGTGGATCTTGCCCCAGGTCCACTCGCTCTGCGGCGCCGTCCCGAAGTGCTCGCGCAGCTGGGCGAGCGCCGTGCCCAGCGCCGCCACTGCGTGATCCCCAAATGTTTCAATGACATCCTTGGTCTTGGGATCATCGAGCCAGTCCGCGCTGGCGGCCGGCGCGCGGTTCTTCACCCACGCCACCACGTCGCGGGCGCCCAGGCTGTACAGAAAGCCGCCGACCACGCCCATCACGAGCCCACTGACGCGCTGCTTCAAGATGCGCTGGGTGACGTGCGTGAGCCAGACGTTGAACAGCGTGGCGCCCACGCTGTCCAGGTTCTGCTGTTTGTCCCATGCCGTCAGGGTCTTGAGCGCCTCGCAAGCATCGGCGTTCGCCGGATCCTTGGCGTCCGGGCAGATCCTGGCCTGCTGCGCCAGCAACTCGGGCAGCAGCTCGACCGCAAAGACCGAGAAGTTGTCGCCATGCAAGGCGTTGACGTCGTCCAGGCTCGGCAGCGACGGGCTGTGGATCTGCGCGTCGATCAGGTCGGTCAGGCGCCAGGCGCGCGTGCCGAGATCGGCGAAGTGCTGCAAGTACTGACCATCATTGAGCGGATCGCCGTCGAGGTTCGCCGCCGTCATGATGCCGTTGGCATCGACGTGGTAGCCCTTGGCGGGGCGCAGGTCGTTCAACGCCTCGGAGGGCGGCGCGATGCGGTCCCACTCGAAGGCGCCCGTGCCGTCGAGCGGAGCCCACGGCGGCGCCTTGTACAGGTCCCACAAGCGCACGGGCCACGGCCCGGCCGCGGTGTAGCCGATAGCCCCCTTGGAATCCGCCAAGGTCCAGTTCATCGGCCCGCCATCGAACAGGTTCAGCGCCGTGCGGGCTTCATCGATGGTGTGCGCGTCCCACAGCTGGCTGATGGCCACCGCCTCGCTCGTCTGCGCGCTGAATCCCGGCCAGCGCGCGGAGAGCACGAGACCCGTGGACGACAGGATCGCAGCAAATTCATCGGGCAAGAGCCCGTTGACGATCGGGCCGTGGTGCGGCACGACATCGACGGTGATGGTGACTTCGTCCGGCAACGTCCAGCTGCCGCCGTCGGGCTTGACGCGGATGGTCTCGATTCTCCTGGCGATCGGTACCCACGCGCCCGTGAACTGCACCGCGTCGCCCGCCGGATTGAGCGTCTCGGCGTAGAGATCGGTGGTGTCGCCAAAGCCGGTCGTGATGCCAAAGCCCATGCTGCCGCTGTGACCGCCGAGGACGTAGGGCAGGCCGGGCAGGGCGTAGCCGAAAAGGCCAATCGGATCGCCGTTTTCCAAGGTCATGTGCACGGCCATGAAGCGGTTGGGGACGACGATGGGTTGATGGAATTCGTTGCAGAACAGGGTCTTTCCCGACTTGGTGTGCTTGCCCGCGACGGCGTAGGAGTTCGAGCCGCCCGCGATGCCCAGGCCGACCCCGCGCACGCCCGCGAGCTGCTGCGCCAGGGCGACGAGCGCGCCGGCGAGCTGGGAGCGGCGCTCCTGCGGCAGCGTTGCGAAACGTTCCGTGAAGTCGTGCGCGACCGGGGCATCGAGCGCATCGGTCTTGCCGACGTGCGGGAAGCTCGCTTCGCTGCCGGGCGCCTTCTCCGTGGCGTACGTCGGCAGCATCGGCTGGAAGCGGAAGAGATCGCGAAAGCCCTGTTCACCCAGCAGCAGCGACGCCGCCACGCCAAGCACCTCCTGGTCCGCGCCAAAAGCGTTCGACAGCACGATGACTTTGGCAATCGCCAGCGAATCCACGGCCGTCCACGGCGCCGGCCAGTAATCCTTGCCAATGCGGTCGAACTCCGTGGGCCGCGGATGCTTGCCCGCCTTGGTCTCCGCCAGCCACGCATTGACGCCCGCCGCGTAGGACTGCAGCTCCGCGTGCACCGCCGGATGGTGCGTCGCGTACCAGTCGAGGTTGGCCTGCGCCAGCGCCTGCAGGCCCAGCACGCGCTTGGTCTTGTCGTCGGCGAGCCATTTCGTGCCATAGACTTCGGCCCGCGTGCCATAAGCTTGGCGGCGCATGTCGTCCATCTGGAACAGGCGCTGCTGCGCCGTGACCCAGCCCTGCAGGTACAGCGCGTCGGTCTTGGAGGCAGCGCGGATGTGCGGCACGCCTTGGCCGTCGAAGCGAACCTCCGCCGCTGCCTTGAGTTGCAGGCTCGGCGTGGCGACGACGTCCGCCGTGCTGCCCGCATCGGTCGTGGTCGAAGCGGCAGTCTTGGCGGAGCAGGCGCAGGCCAGGATCCCGGCAAGGCCCAGCCAGGAGGTCGCGCGCCAGAGGGCCATCAGGTTGTGCATGTGCGGAAGTCCTTGGCTCGCCGTGGCATTTCTGGCAGCAGCACATCGAAGCGCGCACCCAGACCGGGGGCGCTGTGCACCTGGATGTCGCCGCCCATGCCCAGCACGAGGCCATGCGCCACCGCGAGCCCCAGCCCGGAACCTTTGCCTGGCTTGGTCGTGAAGTACGGCTCGAACACGCGCTCCGCGACGGCCGGTGTCATGCCAGTGCCCGTGTCCGCCACGCTGAGCGCCAGCCATGCCCGACGCCTCGCGCGGCGCCTCGTTCGCGCCGGCAGGTCCTCTTCGCCAACCCGGCGCAGAGACACGACAATCCTCCCACACTTGTCCGCCATCGCATCGCGCGCGTTTGCCAGCAGGTTCAGCAGCAGCACCCGCTGCAGTTGCATCGACGCGCCCAGCACCGGGCCGCAATCCAGCGCCACGTCGACGTCGAGTTGGACGGTCGGCGGCAGGGTCGGGCGC
>CAIXAA010000221.1 GCA_903917305.1 uncultured Myxococcales bacterium
CGCGCCGTCGACCTCGCCGGATCCTTCGCCGGCGTGGGCCGCATCGCCGCCGTGCTCGCCGGCCTGTCGATGGTCGCGTGGGGCAGCGTCGGCGTCTTGCGCGCGCTCGGCCTTTCGCTGCCGCGGCTGCCGCTGCCTGCCCGCCTGGAACGCTTGTATGCCCGCAGCTTGCAGACGATGCGCGGTCGGCCGCCGGTGGTGCGCGCCGCGATCCTCGGTCTGGCCTCCACGCTGCTGCCGTGCGGCTGGCTCTATGCCTTCGCCGTGACGGCGGCGGGCACCGCGAGTCCGCTGTGGGGCGCCGCCGTGATGGCGTCCTTCTGGCTGGGCACGCTGCCGATGCTGGTCGGGCTGGGCGCGGCCGTGCAGCACCTCGCCGGGCCGCTGCGGCGCCATCTGCCGGCGGTCAGCGCGCTGGCGCTGGTGTGCGTCGGGCTGCTGGCGGTGTCGCAGCGGATGCGCGTGCCGAACCTGATGCACCGTGCGCCGCTGGTCACGGAAGTCCAACCGGCTGCGTGGTCCTTGCCCGCGGCGATTGAACGCGTGCAGCACCTGGGCGAGCAGGAGCCGCCCTGCTGCCGCGAGGCTGGCCCCCTTGCCCCCTGAAGCCGACATCCTCCCCGCACTGCGACAGAGCCAGGCGGCCGTCGCCGTCGCTTGCAGCCATTGCGGCTTGCCGGTGCCCAAAGGCTTGTGCGAGGAGGGCGCGACCGAACAGTTCTGCTGCTCCGGCTGCCGCGTCGTGCGCGCCGCCATCGTCGCCGGCGGCTTGGGGCGCTACTACGAGCTGCGCGAAGCCGACACCGGCCGCCAGGCGCGCGTCACCGGCAAGAGTTACGCGGAGTTCGACGATCCGGCGTTTGTCGCCGCCTATTGCCGCGCCGTGCCCGGCACCGGCCTTTGCGCGACGGACCTGTACCTTGAAGGCGTGCATTGCCCGTCGTGCGTCTGGCTCGTCGAGCGCGCGGTGGGCGAGGGCGTCACCGCCCGCCTCGATCTCGGCCGCGCGTCCGTCGCCTTGCAATGGGACCCGGCGCGCGTGCCGCTCTCCGAAATCGCCCGCAGTCTCGACACCATCGGCTACCCCGCTCACCCGCTGCGCGGCGGCGGCGTGCGCGAGTTGCGCCGCGGCGAAGAGCGCGCCCTCCTCGCGCGCATCGGTGTCGCCGGCGCCATCGCCATCAACGTCATGCTCCTCGCGCTCGCCCTCTACAGCGACGCATTCTCCGACATGGATGCGGAGTTTCGCGCCTTGTTCCGCTGGGTCAGCCTCGCGCTGACCATCCCCTCGTACTTCTGGTGCGGCGCCGTCTTCCTGCGCGGCGGCCTGGCGTCCCTGCGCAGCCGAACCCTGCACATGGACCTGCCCATCGCCATCGGCCTGACCGCCGGCTTTGTCTGGGGCGCGCTCAACACGGTCCGAGGACGCGGCGAGATCTTCTTTGATTCCATTGCCGTGCTGATCTTCCTGCTCCTGCTGGGCCGTTGGATCCAGATGCGCCAGCGCCGCGCGGCCAA
>CAIXAA010000222.1 GCA_903917305.1 uncultured Myxococcales bacterium
CGGCACCGGGCGCAACGTCTTGGGGTCGATGCCGATGATGCTGAGGATGGTGTTGATCGCGCTCACGCCGTCGTCGCCGCCAGCAAACGCCGCCCTCGCCGGCACGCGAATGTCCGTGATGTTCGGCGTCAATTTTGCCCACACCGGCTTGTCGACGGCGCGCTTCACCCAGCGCGTGACCTCCTCGACCATGTGCGGATTCTGGCCCATCGCCGCGCCCATGCCCGTCTCCGGGTGGCCGTGCGGGCAGGAGAAGTTCAGCTCCAGGCCGTCGACACCGGTCGCCACGCAGCGTTTGGCCAGTTCCTGCCAGCGCTTCTCGTCGTAGCACTCCATCAGCGAGGCGATCAGGATGCGGTCCGGGTAGGACTTCTTGAGCTCGCGGAAATCGGCCTCCCAATCCTCGAACGGGCGATCCGAGATCAGCTCGATGTTCTGAAAGCCGATGACTTCGTTCGATTTTGAAGCGCGCAGCTTGCCGTAGCGCGGCGAGACGTTGATGACCTCGGTGTCCGTCAGCGAGCACGTCTTGGCCACGACGCCACCCCAGCCCGCGTCGAACGCGCGGCCGATGACGTGGGCATTGGTTCCCGGCGGCCCGCTGCCGATGACGAACGGGTTGGGAAAGTGCATGCCGTTGACTTCAATGCTCAGGTTCGCGGACATCCGGGCCTCGCTTGGGTGGTGCGTGCGACGGTACCAGAATCGTGGGGGCTGCCAAGGGGGGCGGTTTCTGCCTGCCGCGGCGCGGCGCGGCGGGCCATGTCACCGAACTGTTGCAAACCGGCGCCTGCGGTGTACGCTTTCGGCCCGGCCTGACCCCGCAAGGAGCCTCCATGTCCAGCGTAGTCCTGAAAAGCGGCACGATCGTGACGTCGACCGATCAGTATGTGGCGGATATCGTGTGTGAAGACGGCATCATTCGCGCGATCGGCAAGGATCTCGCGGTGCCGCTCGGTGCCACCGTCCTCGATTGCTCGGGACAGTACGTGTTTCCCGGCGGCATCGACGGCCACACGCACATGGAGCTGCCCTTCATGGGCACCGTGAGCGCCGACGACTTCTACACCGGCACGGCGGCCGCGCTCGCGGGCGGCACGACGACCATCATCGACTTCATCATCCCCGGTCGGAACCAGAGCCTGCTCGAAGCGCGCGATCTGACGATGGCGAATGCCAAGAAGTCGTGCTGCGACTATGGCTTGCACATGTCGGTGACCTGGTTTGGCGATCAGGTGCGGCGCGAGATGGCGGAGGTCTACCACAAGGACGGCATCCAGTCCTTCAAGATCTTCACGGCTTATCGCGGATCGATCGGCGTCGACGACATCGAGCTGGTCGGCGTCCTGGACGCGGCGCACGAGCTGGGCGCGCTGGTGACGTCGCACTGCGAGCACGGCGACGCCATCGTGGCGCTGCAGCAGCGGCTGCTGGCGCAGGGCAAGACCGAGCCGAAATACCATGCACATTCGCGTCCTTCCTACCTGGAAGGCGAGGCGACCGGTCGCGTGATCGCGCTGGCGCGGGCGGCGGGTGCGGCGCGCAACGGGCACGACAGCAAGGCGGCGGATGCCCAGGCGCTGTACATCGTGCATTTGACTTGCAAAGAGTCGATGGACGCCGTCTACCGCGCGACAGCCGAAGGCCAGAAGGTGTGGGTCGAGACGTGCCCGCAATACCTGCTGCTCGACGATTCCGTCTATGACAAGCCCGACTTCGAGGGCGCGGCGTACGTCATGAGCCCGCCGATCCGGCCCAAGGGGCACCAGGATTACCTGTGGAACGCGCTGAGCGCCGGGCTGATCCACCACGTCGCGACCGATCACTGCCCGTTCCGGCAGGCGGACCAGAAGACGATGGGTTTGGGGAACTTCACGAAGATCCCCAATGGTGCGGCGGGTGTCGAGAACCGCATGGCGCTGCTGTACACCTACGGCGTGGCGGCGGGGCGCATCAGCCTGCAGCAGTTCGTCAACGTGACCAGCACGCAAGCAGCGAAGATCTTTGGTCTCTATCCGCGCAAGGGCTGCATCGCCGTCGGCGCGGACGCCGACCTGCTCGTCTACGACCCGACCGGCACCAGCACCATCAGCGCCAAGACGCACCACCACAACGTGGATCGCAACATTTTCGAAGGGTTCGAGCTCAAGGGCCGCGTCAGCCACACCATCGCCCAGGGCAAGGTGCAGTGGCAGGACGGCCAGTTGCGCGTGGAGCGCGGCAGCGGGCGCTACCTGAGGCGCACCTGATTCTCAAGCATTTCAAGAGGTAGAACATGGTCACGCACACGGTTGCAGGTTCGTCTATGGTTCCGCAGAGTATTCCGGCATTTGCCGCACGCGGCTACGGCTTTGCCGAGTACATCGACGCGCGCAACTGGATCGGCGGGCGTTGGTCCAACCCGAGCACCGGGCGCTGGCTGGCCATCGAGAACCCGCGGCACGGCAAGGCGATGGGTCAGGTGGCGCTGTCCGGGGCCGACGACGTCGATGCGGCGGTGGCAGCGGCCAAGGCGGCGTTCCCGGGCTGGCGCGCGACGCCGCTCAAGGACCGGGCGCAAGTCATGTTTCGTCTCAAGGGCTTGCTGGAGACGCACATGGAGGAGCTGTGCTGGCTGCTCAGCCACGAGAACGGCAAGACGCTGGCCGAGGCCAAGGGCGACATCGAAAAGGGCATCGAATGCATCGAGTTCGGCTGCGCGCTGCCCAACCTGGCGCAAGGCGCGCAGCTCGACGTCAGCCGCGGCGTGAACTGCGAGGTCACGCACGAGCCTCTGGGCGTGTGCGCCGGCATCGTGCCGTTCAACTTCCCGATCATGGTGCCGCTGTGGATGATTCCGATCGTCGTGACGGCGGGAAACTGCTTCATTCTCAAGCCTTCTGAGCAGGTGCCCTACGGCGCCGTGCGGCTCGCGCAGCTGATGAAGGAAGCGGGGCTGCCTGACGGCGTGTTCCAGCTCGTGCAGGGTGGCCGCGAAGTGGTGGAAGCGCTTGCGGATCACCCGGGCATCGAGGCGATCGGCTTTGTCGGGTCGACCAAGGTGGCCAAGCTGCTGTATGCGCGCGGCGCCGCGGCGGGCAAGCGGATGCTGTGCCTGGGCGGCGCGAAGAACCACCTGATTGTCGTGCCGGATGCCGATGTGGAGATGACCGCGAGCAACATCGTCGCGTCCAGCTATGGCTGCGCGGGCCAGCGCTGCATGGCCTCGTCGGTGGTGGTGGCGGTCGGGCCGGTGCAGCGCATCGTCGACCGCGTCGCGGAACTTGCCAAGGCGATTCGGCTTGGCGAGGACATGGGCTCCATCATCAACCGTGGTTCGGTGGCGCGCATCGAGGGCTACATCGCCGAGGCGGAGCAGCATGGCGCGACGGTGCTGGTGGACGGCCGCGATGCGCATGTGGCTGGAAATCCGGGCTTCTGGGTCGGTCCGACGGTGCTGGACCAGGTGTCGCCGGACATGCCGGCGGGCTGCGAAGAGATCTTCGGGCCGGTCCTGTCGATCATCCGCGTCGCGACGTTGGATGAGGCGATCGCCATCCAGAACAACAGCGTCTACGGCAACGGCGCGTCGATCTACACGTCGAGCGGCGCCGTCGCGCAGTACGTCGCGCAGCGCCTGGAGGCGGGCATGTGCGGCGTGAACGTGGGCGTGCCCGTGCCGCGGGAGCCGTTCGCGTTTGGCGGCTGGAAGGCCAGCAAGTTCGGGCATGGCGACATCACCGGGATGGACGGGTTCCACTTCTGGACGCGGCCGCGCAAGGTGACGACGAAGTGGGCGCCTGCAGAGGGCGGCAGCTGGATGAGCTAGCACCCGGTCCGCACAAGGCCGGATTCGCCCAGATGCCATGACTGAACAAGGAGTTGCCGTGGATACCCAAGAGATGATCGACCTCTGCAAGAAGCACACGATGTACACGTGGTCCGCTGGCGACGCCGTCAGCCCGCTGCCGATCGCCCGCGCCGAAGGTTGCTACCTCTACACGCCCGAAGGCCAGAAGATCCTGGACTTCAATGCGCAGCTCATGTCCGTGCTCATCGGCCACGGGCACCCGAAGGTCATCGCCGCGATGAAGGCGCAGCTGGACGAGCTGATCTTCGTGTATCCGCAGACGGCGACCGCGGTTCGCGCGCGCTTGGGCAAGCTGCTGGCCGACATCACGCCCGGCGACATCAACAGCTTCTTCTTCACGCTCGGCGGCGCCGAAGCCAACGAGAACGCCATCCGCGCGGCGCGGCTCTACACCGGCCGCCACAAGATCCTGACGCGCTACCGCAGCTACCACGGCGGCAGCTACATGGGCCTGTCGCTCACCGGCGACCCGCGCCGTTGGCCGAGCGAGCCGGCTGCGCCTGGCATCGTGCGACTGATGGATCCGCAGCCCTACAAGTTCAGCTTCGGCGCGACGGACGAGGAGAAGACGGCCAATAGCCTGGAATACCTCGAAGAAGTCATCATGTACGAGGGCGGGCAGAACATCGCCGCGATGATCATCGAGACCGTCACCGGTACCAACGGCATGCTGCCGCCGCCGAAGGGCTACCTGGAAGGCGTGCGCGAGATCACCAAGAAGCATGGCATCTTGCTCATCTGCGACGAGGTCATGGCTGGCATGGGCCGCACCGGCAAGATGTACGCCTTCGAGCACTACAACATCGTGCCGGACATCGTCACGCTGGCAAAAGGCTTGACGTCCAGCTACTTCCCGCTGGGCGCCATGGGCGTGTCGGACGCAATCGCCGACCACTTCCGCAAGAACGTCTTCTGGGGCGGCCTGACCTACAACTCGCACCCGGTCGGGCTCGCGACCGCCGAGGCCGTGCTGCACGTCATGATGGACGAAGGCATGATCGAGAACGCCGCGAAGATGCAGGCCGTCGTGCGGCGCGAGATGGACGAGCTGCAGCGCAAGCACGTCTCGGTGCTCGATGGTCGCGTGCTGGGGCTGTTTGGCATGGTGGACTTGCGCAAGAACAGCAAGAACGAGCCCTTGGCGCCCTACAACGGCAGCCATCCGGCGATGGCGCAGCTGGGCGCGTTCTTCCGCAAGGAAGGGCTGTTCACCTTCACGCGCTGGAACAACTTCACTGTCAATCCGCCGCTTTGCATCACGCCGGCGCAGCTGCGCGAGGGCTTCGACATCATCGATCGCGGGCTGGAGCTGACGGACGCCGCCTTCGAGGGCTAGCTACCACTCGTCCGCCAGCGCGAGCAAGCCGTTGCCTTTCGCGAGCTTCTGCCGCGTGCGCTCGTAGAACGGCAGCGCTTCGCCTTCGCAGATGGCCTCGAGCGGTTCGAGCGCCGTCGCGGCGTCGCGATCCTGGCCCGACGCCTTGGCCAGGCGCCCAAGTCCCTCGCGGGCAAGCCTGAGGATTTCCTCCGCAGTTTCACGCAGATCGAAGCGCGGCGCATAGCCGTCCAGCGCCTCGCGGCAGGCAAGGTCGCGCAGCTGGGCGCGATCGATGCTGGCGTCGCCATCGCGCAGGGCCGCCAGCGCCGCGCGCCGCGCCGTGACGTCGTAGAACAGCCCCTTGGTCAAGGCGGGCAGGGCGGGCAGCGCGTCGGGCGGCACGATGTCGGTCTGGCGCAGCTCCAGGTAGCGCTTCAAGCGCACATCGGGAAACACGGTCGACGCATGGAGTTCCCAGTCGTCGATCGTCGGGCGGCGGCCGCCGATGCCGCGCTCGAAGAAGGTGCGGAAGGTCGTCGGCGTGGGCAGAGGGTCGAAGCCGTGGCTGCCATCTTCGCGAGTGACGCCAAGGACATACATGGGCGCGTCGATGACCCAGTTGACATAATCGCCGACCGTGGCGCTCTGGTCGAAGGCGAAGCGCGACACGTCGCAGTGGCTCGCGTCGACATCGGTCCACAGGTGCGCGCGGTACGTCGCGTAGCCGGTCTCTTTGCCGAACAGGATCGGCGAGTTGGCAAACAGCGCGATCAGGATCGGCGAGAGCAGGTGCCCAAGCCGCATCATCTCCATGGCCTCTTCGCCACTCGAGAAATCGAGGTTCGCCTGCACCGTGCACGTCAGGTGCATCATGTGCAGCCCGTGCCCGCCGACCTTGGGCAGCAGCGCGCGCATGATGTCGTAGCGGCCCTTGGGCATCTTGGGCACGTCCGCCAGCGTCGAGAGCGGATTGAGGCCGACGCTGCACAGGCGCACGCCAAGATCCTCTGACACATCGCGGACTTCAGCGAGATGTTGCTGCAACTCGGCGCGCATTTCCGCCACCGTCGCGAATGCGTTGCCGCTGAGTTCGAACTGGCCCGCCGGCTCCAGCGAGATCGAGGCGCCGTTGCGGAAAAGGGCAATCGGCCGGCCTGCTTCCAGGTAGGGCTGCCAGCCGTGGCGCGTCGCGAGCCGCTCCAGCAGGGTGCGGATGCTGACCTCGCCGTCGTAGGGCAGCGGCTGCCCGGCGGCATTGATGGCGAGGCGCTCGTATTCACTGCCGATCTTGAACTGCGCCGGATCGCGCTGGCCAGAGAGCACCCAATCCAGGCATTCCGTCAGCGTTTCCAACGGCTTCAAGTCCTTTGCTGCCATCACTCACCTTCAGTCGTAGTAGAACTGCTCCAAGCGGCCGAAGGTCAGCGCCCCGAAGAGCTGCACGACAATGCTCAGCACGATCAGAGCCTTGAGGCCGCGCGTCAGGCGCGGCAGGCGCAGGGCGTACAGGCCCATCAGCGCCGGCAGGAAGTCCATCGCGAAGCGGTAGCCGAACTGCTGCCAGCCGTCGTTCTGGTAGAACAGGCCCGGCAGCGCCACCGCGGCCACCGTCAGGGTCAGGTTGCGCATCAGCCCACGGCGGGCTGCTTCGCGGTTGGCATCGGTCGGTTGCGCACCTTCCGGCGCGGACGGCGGACGGCGCAGCAAGGCAAAGAACGCTGGCGTGCAGGCAAGTATGCCCAAGCCATGGCGCGAGATCAGCACGAATGGTGATTCCAGCAGCAATCTCGGCATGTTCAGAATCGCAGTGCCGAGGTTGTGGTTGAGGAACACGAAGCTGAACAACCCGTTCTCGCGGGTGGGCGCGCGCGTGCCCTCGAGGAGGTAGAAGTGGCCGAACTCCAGCGGATTCTGCCAGCGCTTCCAGTTGAACCAGGCCAGCACCGCGCCGATGACCAGCAGCGGCAGGCCGAAGAGCACCAGCTTGCGCAGCGCCGGACCCAGCTCCGCCTTGCCGCGCCCGCCGAGCCAGCGCCCTTCGGGAAACAGCGCTTCGAGAGGCAGGAAGATGCCGGCGAACAGCAGCGGCGTGCGCGTCGCCACGCCCAGACCGAGCAAGAGCCCCGCCAGCAGCGGCCGCCGCGCGCCTTGGGCGGCCATGAGGTAGGCGATGTGCAGCGTCATGCCCATGACGAGCGCGGTGAACCAGACTTCGCCGCGCACCGAGCAGTAGAAGGCGACCGTGCCGAAGGCGAAGAGCGCGACGATCCACAGGCGTTCCCGGGAGTTCAACCCGAGCAGGCCGGCATTCGCCAGGCGTTCGAGCCAGTAGAGCAGCAGCACCGCGCTGAGCACGGCGAACGCCAGCGTGACCAGCACGTCGTTGACCTTGTAGCCGCGCACCGCTGTCAGCGGCAGCATGACCACGGCGGGGAAGGGCGGGAACGAGACCTGGTACACGACGTCGTCGCACGCGGCGCCGGGGCGCTTGGGGTCGCAGCCGCGGCGCAAATCCTTGTCGGGATCGATGATCATCAGGCGGCCGTCGAGCGTGTAGAACTCGTGCTGGCGCGCACCGGGCGTGTCCTTCCACGGGAAGACGCCCTTGACGGTCTCGCCGCCCTTCAAGGTCAGGACGCGGTAGCTCGCCCAGTCATTCCAGCCGTTGCTCTGCCCATTGGCGCCGCGCAGGTGGCGGTCGACCGCCTCTTGCAGACCGGGGGGATCGCCCGGCTTGGGCGCCATGCCGAGGCTGCGCCGCGGCGTGTCGGTGTCGAGGCGACCGTGCAGGAAGGACTGCGCCATGTCGACGAAATGGAAGTGCGGCGAGGGCTGCAGCAGCAGCGGCCCGGACGTCGCGGCATAGCCCAGCGCGACGACGATCGCCACGGCCAGGGCGCGCAGGCGTGCAGCGCGCGTTGCGAGGGAGACAAGCAGCGGCATCGCGGGGGTGATCTCCTTTCGGATTCTGGGCTTGCGCGAGTGCCGCGCATTCGGGCCAGCGGCCCGCGGTGGGCAGGGAAGCGCGACGGTGGGCGCCTTTGGCCAACACGTTAGCCTCTGCGCTGCGGAGGGTCAATTGCGCCTGTGTGGAGCGAATGGTACGCTGCCGCCGCTTGACGATCGGGCCGTTCTCGGGCCGGATC
>CAIXAA010000223.1 GCA_903917305.1 uncultured Myxococcales bacterium
ACCGTCTTGGACGGGTACTCGCCCTTGGCGATGCCCACGGCCACTTGCCGCGCGACGTCCGCCATGCGGCGCTCCAAGTTGCGCACGCCGGCTTCCCGCGTGTAGTGCGAGATGACGACGTCCATGATGTTGTCCGGCAGCACGCACTGGTCCGCCTTCAGGCCGTGTTCCTTCAACTGCTTGGGCAGCAGGTGCTGCTTGGCGATGTTCGCCTTCTCCTCGTGCGTGTACCCGGAAAGCTCAATGACTTCCATACGATCCAGCAGCGGAGGCGGAATCGTCTCGGTCGTGTTGGCCGTCGCGATGAACAGCACCTTGGACAGGTCGAACGGCGTGTCCAGGTAGTGGTCGGAGAACGCGTGGTTCTGCTCCGGATCCAGCACTTCGAGCAGCGCCGCGGTCGGGTCGCCGCGCCAGTCGTGGGTCAGCTTGTCAACTTCGTCCAAGATCATCACGGGGTTGCGAGACTCCGCCTTCTTGAGCGACATGATGATCTTGCCGGGCATCGCGCCGATGTACGTCCGCCGGTGGCCGCGAATCTCCGCCTCATCGCGCACGCCACCCAGCGACAAGCGTTGGAACTTGCGGCCCAAAGCTTCGGCGATGCTGTGACCCAGCGACGTCTTGCCGACGCCGGGAGGTCCGACCAGGCACAGCACCGGGCCGCGCATGTCGTTCTTCAGCTTCGACACCGCGAGGTACTCGATGATGCGCTTCTTGACCTTCTCCAGCCCATAGTGCCGCTCGTCCAGCACGCGCTGCGCGTGGATGAGGTCCAGGTTGTCCTCGGTCATCGTGCTCCACGGCATGTCCGCGAACCACTCGAGGTAGGTGCGCGCCACCGTGTATTCCGGCGAACCGGCCTGGATGTTCCTCAAACGCTTGAGCTCTTTGGTCGCCAGCTTCTGCGCCTCTTCGGGCAGGTTGGCCTTGAGCAGCCGGTCTTCCAGCTCGCCCAGCTCGTCGCCCTCGCCGCCTTCCAAGTCGCCCAATTCCTTCTGGATGGCCTTGAGCTGCTTGCGCAGCACGTACTCGCGCTGGCTCTTGTTCAGATCGCCCTTGACCTCCGAGTTGATCCGCTGGGAAATCCGAAGGATCTCGACCTGTTGGATGACCAGGTGCAGGGTCTTGGTCAGCATCTCCTGCACGCTCGCCGCCTGCAGGACGTCGACCTTCTCCTCCACCGACACGCCGAGGTGCGTCAGCAGCAGGTAGACGAGCCGCGCCGGATGCTCGAAGTTCTCCTGCAGATCCGCGGCATTGATCGGCAGCTCCGGCACCATGTTGACCAGCTCGATGGCCGTGTCGCGCACCGAGTGCACCAGCGCCTGGATCTGCGGATCGGCCTCGTGCTTCTCGCTGAGCAGCTCCACGTGGGCCGTCAGGAACGGATCTTCCTGATCGAACTGAATGATCTTGAAGCGTTCCACACCGCGGATCACGACGTGGTAGGTCTCCGCGCCGTTGCGCAGGACCTTGATGAGCTGCCCCGTGCAACCCGCCCAGTACAGTTCGTCCGGCTTGGGGTTGTCGATGCTCTTGTCCTTCTGCGCCACGACGCCGACCACCGCCGCGCGCCTGTCGCCGAGACTTTCAAGCAATTTGATGGACTTGCCGCGGCCGATCACGACCGGCATCACGGCGCCCGGGAAGAGGACGGCATTGCGCAGCGCCAGGATCGGCATGTTGTGCAAAGTGCCGGCAGACTGGATCGGGTCGGATGAGTCGCTCATGGATTCCTCGCAGGTAGCGGAACGCTCGCCAGGTCGGTAGTCGCTCATCCGCAGAGCGCCACGCGTTGATTGAATGATAGCTAAGCACGGCATCGACGCAAATCAAGGGGGCCGGGCGGCTTGGAATCACGAAAGCAAGGCTCCGAGGCGGTAGAAGCCGTCGGAACCATGCCGGGATTCGCATCGGAAAAAAGTGCATTTCGCTTGCGGGCGCAGGCAGGCGGAGCCCCTTGGCGGCGGTTGGCGGCGCCAAGGCGCTCAGACCATCACGCTGCCACAGGAGATGTCGATGCCCTGCCCGGTAATCGCGTCGCCGCCCGGTCCGATGATGAACTTGATGTAGGCCGCGACTTCGGCGGGCTTGACCATGCGGCGCAGCGGCTGGGCGTTCAGCGACTCCGCGGTGGCCTGCTGCAGCGTCTGGCCCTTGGCGGCGGCCATGCGCGACAGCGACTCGTGCGCCATCTCCGTGTCGACCCAGCCCGGGTTGACGGCGTTGACGCGGATGCCGCGCTGCCCCAACTCCGCCGCCATGCCGCGCACGATGCCGAGAATCGCGTGCTTGGACGCGGTGTACGCGTGGCTGCCCGGCACGCCGAAGCGCGACAGCACGCTGCCGATGAACACGACGCGGCCGCCCTTGGGCATGTGCGCCGTCGCCAGCTGCGCCAGGAAGTAGGTGCCGATGAGGTTGACCTCGATGACCTTGCGGAAGTTCTCGCGGCCCTTGGCCGTCAGATCATCCAAGGGAGTCGCCAGGTTGATGCCCGCATTGCAGATGAGCACGTCGATCGGCCCAAAGCGCGTCTCCGCGGCGACCACGGCTTCGTCGATGGTGCGCGTGTCCGCCAGGTCCAGGCGCAGCGCCTGCGCGCGCTGCGTGCCGAGGTCCATCGCCACGCCGAGCGTCTTGTTGTACGAGCGTGCGGCCAAGGAAAGCGTGTGCTTGTCCTCGCCCAGCAGCCGCGCGGTCGCCTCGCCGATGCCGCGCGACGCGCCCGAGATGAAGATGTGCTTGGGCCGCGCGCCCATGGCCTTCTCGACCTCGCTCTGCGGCAGGCGAACGGTCTGCATGGCAACTCCTTGCTAGGGCTGATTTTGCGGCGTGGTCGGCGTCGCCTGCAACGGCTGGACCTGGGCGGACTTCGCGGCCAGCGCCTGTCCCGCGTCGCCCCACACCGCGCGCCACGCGGCCAGCACGATGGCGCCGCACAGCCACACCGCGACGACCATGTAGCTCACGTACATGCCGCCGCGAAAGAAGCGGTAGAGCGGGGGCTTGTCGTCGGCGCGGCGCAGCACCGCCTCGTCCGGCAGCGTGTCGCCGGCGAGCACCTCGGCCACGCTTTTGGAAGGCGCGGCGGGCAGTTCCGCGTCGGTCGGTGTGGCGTCCGGCTCAGCCATCGATCCTCTCGGCACGCCGCGTCACGGAGAAATGTGGCCACCCAGCACGTGGCTGAGCGCACCCTGCTTGTTGCCGTAGATGCTGCAGACACCCGGGATGTCGACGCCGCAGCGGCCTTCCGGCATCAGGCACTTGTAATCCGCCTGAATATCCGAGCACTTCTTCTTCGAGCCGTCCGTCAGCACGCTGGTCGCCGCATCGCAGCGGGGCGAGCAGAACGCCGGATACGGCAGCGGGGCGTCGTACTTGCCGTTGCCGTCGACGTCGAGCAGCACCGCGTTGCTGATCGCCATCGGGAACACCGGGAAGAAGTCGGGCACGCGCGCCGGCGCGGGGAAGATCGCGTTGATGATCGGGATCTTGGAGAACGCCAGCGCCGCCACGCGCGACAACTGCATCTCGCCGAACGGCACGTCGAGGTAGACGGGGCGCATCAGGCTCTCCGGCTTGTAGCCCAGCGTCGTGACGACGATCCACGAATCCGCGGCCGGCGCGTCGATCTCGATGGTCTCGTCCACGTCGACGATGGCAGATGCCTTGCCAGTCAGGTCCTTGGACGCGACCAGGTAGCCGCCGGCGTAGACCTCGTAGCGATCCACGCCGAACCACGAAGGCGTCTGGATGCGAATGTGGACGGGGACTTTCGTGCCCTTCTGCACCGTCAGCGTCTCGCCGGGGCCCTTGCCTTGCACGGTCACGTCGAGCATCGGTCCGTAGCTGGTCGTGACCTTGCCCGCACGCAGATTCCGCGCCATTTCCGCGGGATCGACCGCGGCGGGCGCGTCGTTGAGCGAGCGGATGAAGTTGCGCGGCAGACCCGGCTCCTGCTTGAACCCGTGGCTGTCCGAGCCGCCGACGATGGTCTTCACCAGACCGTGCTGCAGGAAACGGAAGTAATCCTCCAGCGTTCCATCGATGCGACCGCAAGGCCGGTCCCAGTTCTCCTTGGGCACGGCCTCTTCGAACGGCTTGTCCAACTGCTTGGGATCATA
>CAIXAA010000224.1 GCA_903917305.1 uncultured Myxococcales bacterium
CGCGCAGGTCGGGCTGTCGGCCGCGCTGCCGTTCTGCTGGCAGCTGCCGCGCGCCGCGAGCTCCCACTGCGCCTCCGTCGGCAGGTCGTAGGCGTCGCCGCGCCACTTGCAGTACTGCTGGGCGTGCGTCCAGTTGACGCAGTTGACCGGGTGCTGCTCCTTGCCGGCCTTGCCCCAGTTGCAGTAGGGCGACGCTGCCAGCGTGGGCGGCACCTCGGTTCCCGTGCTCCAACAGTCGTACAGCCAAGGACCGCTGGCGCACTTGTACATCATGTCGTCCTGCGCGGGCGCGCAAGCTCCTGCATCGACGCACGCTTTGTACTGCGCCACCGTCGTCTCGCTCACGTCCATGTAGTAGCTGCCGAGCGTGACCTTGTGCTGCGGCTTCTCGTTCAGGTCGCAGGTGTAGTCCTTGCCCGCGTTGCAGCCCATCCAGAACGTGTCGGACTTGATGAGCACCATGCCCACTGCGTTGCAAGTGCCGGCGCCGTCGCACTTCCAGCTCGATTGGCAAGCCGTTCCCGCGCTGGCGGGCGTATGCGAGCAGCCGGTCGCGGCCGCGCAACTGTCGACGGTGCAAGGATTGCCGTCATCGCATGCGAGACTCGCGCACGGGTCGGGAGGAATGTCCGGGCCTATGTCCGGTTTGGGAGCCGCCACTTCGGCGCTGACATCCGGCAAGGCAGAGAGGTCCGCCGCAGCGGCGTCGTCCTTGGCTGCGACATCGGCATCCGGCAAGGCCGCGACATCCGCCACAACGGCCGCATCGGCGTCCGCCGGGGCGGCGACATCGGCCACGGGTGCCGCAGCCGCATCCGGCAGGGCGGCGACATAGGTCGGTTGCGCCGGCACCTTCGCACAACCGAGCACCAGTAGCGCACCCAACACAACCATCCGCATCTTGGCCCCCAGCAGCGGCAACTGGACTGCGTTGTCGAGCATGGACCATGGGTTGTCAATCGGCGGTGCCGTTTGTAGCATCGGCGCGACGCGCGGCAACCTGTCCGGAGCGCTGGGGAAAGACGATGTCCAGAATCATCCGACCGGGCAAGGGCTTCGGGCTCGTCGAACTGCTGCTGCTGATGGCGATCCTCGGCATCCTGGCGCTGATCGCTGTGCCGCAGTTCATGCGGTCGACGCGCATGGCCAAGGCGGCAGAAGTAGCCGAGATGCTGGACCTCATCAAGAAGGGCTCGGCCGCCTACTACACGACGCCGCACACCGGCAGCGCAGGGTTCAAGCTAGCTTGCCAGTTCCCTTGCTGCGCATCGCCGACACCGGTGGGCGCCGTCACCTGCTGCCAGGACGCCCTGGATGCGGACAACGACGAGCGCTGCGACGCGAATCCGGGGGCGTGGAAGCACACGACCTGGGTGGCGCTCAAGTTCGCCATGACGGACCAGCACTACTACCGCTACCAATACGAGAGCTCGGGCACGACGAACTCCGCGTCCTACACCGCGAGCGCGTTCGGCGACCTCGACTGCGACACGACGCAGTCGACGTTCAAGCTCTATGGCATCCCGGATCCGAAGGCGACGATGGACAGCTGTGCCGATCCGACCGCCAAAGGCATCTTTCGCGACCACGAGACCGAGTAGCGGCCGCGGCACGCCCAAGGCTTGCGCACATCCGCTGGACAGCCGCCCGAGCGCGGTGCAGCATCGCTCGCGGCTCATTCATCCCCTCTCAGCAAGCGCGGCGCAGACCGTGCCCAAAGGAGCTGCACGCATGTCCAAGCTTCGCGTCAACGCATTCAGCCTCTCGATCGACGGTTACGGCGCCGGTCCCGACCAGGATCTGCAGCACCCGCTGGGCGTCGGCGGCGAGGCGCTGCACAAGTGGGTGTTTGGCACCAAGACGTTCCACAAGATGCACGCCGACTTCGCCGCATCGCTCATCGGCGACGCGGCTGGCCGCGAAGGCATCGATGACGACTTCGCCGCGCGCAGCTTTGCCAACGTCGGTGCGTGGATCCTCGGCCGCAACATGTTCGGACCGGTGCGCGGCCCGTGGCCCGACGACAGCTGGCAGGGATGGTGGGGCAAGAACCCGCCCTACCACGTGCCCGTGTTCGTGCTGACGCACCATGCGCGCGCGCCGCTGGTGATGGAGGGCGGCACGACGTTCCACTTCGTGACCGACGGCATCCACGCCGCGCTGCAGCGCGCGCGGGAGGCGGCGCAGGGCAAGGACGTCCGGCTCGGCGGTGGCGTGGCCACGATTCGCCAGTACCTGAGCGCCGGGCTGATTGACGAGCTGCATCTCGCGATTTCGCCGGTGCTGCTCGGCCGTGGCGAGCACCTGCTTGGCGGCATCGATGCGGTGAGCCTGGGCTACCGGTGCACGGAGCACGTTGCGAGCGAGTTGGCTGCGCATGTGGTGTTGACGAAGTAGGCGCGCGGCAGCGGCGCATCAGCCCGGCGCGGCCCCTCGACAGGCTTGGGGTAACAGAAGTTTGTTGCCGTTCAATAGGTTTTCTGCGATCTCCCAGCCGGAGCCGGAGCCGGAGCCGGAGCCGGAGCCGGAGCCGGAGCCGGAGCCGGAGCCGGAACCCGAGCTGGCCAACCCCGTCGCCGCCTCACCCCAGCGGCCGCAGCCTGTACCGCCCATACGCCACGAACGCCGCCAGCAGCCCACCGTGCGGATCAGGTTGTCCTGGCCCATCCACATCGAGAAGAGCCGCTGAATGGCCGTCACCGGGCTCCTCATCGTCCGGGCCGACGGCACGCTGCGCACTACCAGCGGCCGACGCACCGAGCTGCGCTACGACGAGGTCGGCTTCCCGATCAAGGTCACCATCCCGAGAATCTGGGGCGAGATCCAAGCCCCGAAGATCGACATCGTCATGCCCGACCC
>CAIXAA010000225.1 GCA_903917305.1 uncultured Myxococcales bacterium
CAGCCCGCCGCGCTCCGTCTGCTGCTTGAGGGCAGACTCCACCTCCTCCGCGCTGCAAAGCCCGTCTTCCACGAGGATTTCACCAATGAGGCGCGGGTCGATCATCTACGGCTGTCCCCCGGGCGCCTGCTTGGCCGCAGGCTTCTTGGCCGCCGGCTTGGTGGTCTTGTCCTTGGCCGGCGCGATCTTGCTCGGCGCCTTGGCGGCCGGCGTCGCCGCGTCCGGACTGTCGCCCAGGTCCGCGTCGCTCTTCTCGGCCTTCTCGGCTTTGTCCGCCTTGTCGGCCTTGGGCGCCGAGTCCTTGGCATCGCCCTCCGACGGCAGGTCGATCACGTCCACGCCCTCGATGTCCGGCAACTCGTTGCTCTCCTTGGTCTTGGCTCCCTTGTCCTTGAAGGGGTCGTAGTCCAGGTCATGGCGGTCCGGCGGTCCGACGATGTCCACATCCGCGTTGTCGAAGTAGGCCTTTTCAATCATCTTGCGCTCTTCGGCCGCCTTGTCGACCGTCTGGAACAGCGACTCCAGGAACCCCTTTTTCTTGCGATAGTCGATCTTGCCCTCGTATTCCTTTCGAGTTGTCGCCAGTTCGTCAGCGAAGTCGCGAATCTGCTGCATCTTGTTCTCGTGCATCCGGTCGAGATCCGTCGGATCCTTGATGATGTGCGGCACGATGATGAGCATCAGGTTCTTCTTCTCGATTTGCTTCGTGGTCTTGCGGAACAACATGCCGAGCAGCGGCAGGTCGCCGAGGATCGGGATCTTGGCCACGCCCGTCGTCTCGCGGTCCGTGATGAGGCCGCCGATGACCACCGGCTGCTGGTCGCGCACCACCACGGTGTTCATCACCTTGCGCTTGGACGTGGTCGGCCCGAGGTTGGGATCCATGCCCTCGACCTCGTCCAACTGCTCGTCGATCTTGAGCTTGATGAAGTTGGACTCGTTGATCTGCGGCGTGATCTTGAGGGTCAGGTCGACGTTGATGAACTGCACCATCGAGGAGCCCATGCCGCCCATCATGCCGCTGAGGCCGCCCATGCCGCCCAAGGCGCCGAGCGCGCTGGTGGCGCCGGTGGCGCCGGCAATGCCGCCCATCATGCTGCTGAGGCCGCCCATGCCGCCCATCGACGCGGAACGGTAGGGGATCTTCTGGCCGACGGTGATCTCCGCCTCTTCGTTGTTGAGGGTCAGGATGTGCGGCGTCGAGAGGACGTTGACGTCCGTGTTCTCCTGGATCGCCTGGACCAGGAAGCCGTACGCGGGGATGGAGAGCGTGACGCCTGCCGGCACCGAGGTCCCGGTGTTGCCGGAGTTGACGCTCATCAGCGGGCCCTGCAAGCCCATCGCCAGGCCGCCGGCGTTGAGCTGCGAGGTGTTGACGCCGCCCATGCCCAGGCCGCCCAAGCCGAGCAGGAAGGGCACGGTGTTGCCGCCGATGTCGAAGGTCTTGCCGGCCGACGCCGCGAACTGCGCCTGGCGCTTCTTGGACGTCGAGATCTCCATGATGACGGCTTCGACGTAGACCTGCTTGCGGCGGCGATCGAGCTCCGCGATGACCTTCTGCAAGCGCACGTAATCCTTGAGGGATGACTCGATGACCAGCGCATTGGACGCCTTGTGCGCCGTGATCTTCACGTCGCCTTCGAAGAGC
>CAIXAA010000226.1 GCA_903917305.1 uncultured Myxococcales bacterium
CCGAGGCGGCCAAGCCGGCGGAGCCTGAGCACACGGCCACGAAGGCCGAGAATGCTGCAGCGAAGGCTGCGGAAGCCAAGGCGAAAGAGTCCGAGGCCAAGGCCCGTGCGGAAGAGCAGGCCAAGGAAGAAGCCGCCAAGGCGGAGGCCAAGGAGAAGGCCAAGGCCGCGGCGGAAGCCAGGGCGGACGCCAAGAGCAAGGCCAAGGAAGAGGCAGCGGCGAAGGCGGATGCCAAGAGCAAGGCCAAGGAAGAGGCGGCGGCCAAGGCCGAGGCCAAGAAGAAGGCCAAGGAAGAGGCGGCGCAGTCCAAGGCCGAGGCCAAGGCGAAGGCCAAGGAAGAGTCGGCGGCCAAGGCCAAGGCGGAGTCCGAAGCCAAGCAGAAGGCCAAGGATGAGGCGGCGGCGAAGGCGGCGGCCAAGCCGGCCAAGGGCAGCGGCGATGACGACGAGCTCGATCGCATCCTCGCGGCGCAGAAGGCGAAGTCGGAGGGCAAGCGCCCGGCCGCCAAGTCCGACGAAGAGGCGGACACGGGCGGTGGCGGTGGCCTGAGCCAGGCGGAAGTGAACAACGTGGCGTCGCGCGCCAACCAGAAAGTCATGAAGTGCTATATGTTGCACGGCGACGTCGACGCAGGCGAAGAGACCATCAAGGTCACGCTCTACGTCAACGGCGACGGCAGCGTCGGCGTGGCCAAGACCACCGGCAAGCATGCGAGCGATGCGGTCGGCAACTGCGTCATCAAGGAAGTCAAGGCCTTGACGTTCCCGCAGTCCTCCGGCCCCGCCAAGAAGTACACCGTCAAGTACACGGTCGGCATGTGACGCAGCCCCAGCTTTCGGTTGTTGTTCTCGCCTTCAACGAGGTTGCCAACCTCGAAGCCGCGGTCCAGGAGATTACGGCGCAACTCCAAGCGCTTGCAGTCGATCATGAGTTGCTCGTCGTCGACGACGGCAGCAGCGACGGCACGGGCGCCTTGGCCGACGCGCTGGCGCTCCAGACGCCCCACCTGCGGGTCATCCACCACCCCCACAACCTGGGTCTCGGCGGCGGCTATCGCACGGGATTCTCGCAGGCGCGCGGCCGCTTCGTGACGTTCTTCCCAGCGGACGGCCAGTTCCCCGCGGCGATCATCGGCCAGTTCCTGCCGCGGATGGACGACTGCGACATGGTGCTGGGCTACCTGCCGGAGCGACGCAGCTCCGCGATTGCCAAAGGCTTGTCCTACGCGGAGCGGCTGCTGTACCGCGCGCTGTTCGGCGCCATGCCGACGTTCCAAGGCATCATGATGTTCCGGCGCAGCATGTTGGCCGAACTGCCGCCGCTGCACTCCCAAGGTCGCGGCTGGGCGGTGCAGATGGAGCTGATCCTGCGGGCGGCGCGCGGGCCCTACCGCATCCAGACCGTGCCGACGACGCTGCGCCCGCGGCGGGCGGGCGAGTCCAAGGTGAACAACCTGCGGACGATTGCCTCGAACTTGCGCCAGGTTCTGGCGCTGAGCCGGAAGATCAGGCGCTCCTAGCGCACTTGCCGGATGCGCCCCGCCGTGCTACCTGACGCTTCGATCCCAGGAGCGTGCGATGGCCTTCTTTCCCCACCGGCCCGGCAGCCTCGAAGTCATCTGCGGCTCGATGTTCAGCGGCAAGAGCGAAGAGCTCATCCGCCGGCTGCGTCTGGCGCGCATCGCGCACCAGCGCGTGCAAGTCTTCAAGCCTGCGATGGATACCCGCTACGCCGACCAGGAGCTGGTCAGCCACTCCGACTTCCGCATCGCGGCGCGCTGCGTGAGCCATGCCCGCGAGATCCTGGAACAAACACACGACCTGACCGATGTCATCGGCATCGACGAGGTGCAGTTCTTCGACGCTGGCGTGGTGGACGTCTGCAACCGTCTGGCGAATCAGGGGAAACGCGTCATCGTCGCGGGTCTCGACCAGGACTACCTCGGCCGGCCCTTCGAGCCGATGCCGCAGCTGCTCGCCGTCGGCGAGTACGTGACCAAGCTGCTGGCGGTGTGCTCGGTGTGCGGCGATCCGGCGAACCGGTCGCAGCGCATCACGGGTGGGCAATCCGTCATCGAATTGGGCGCTTCGGACCACTACGAGGCGCGCTGCCGCCGGCACTTCGAGCCGGAGGAGGCGCGCCAGCTGGAGTTGCTGACCGAACGGCGGCGTGCGCTGCAGCCACCGCGCAAGGAGAGCCGCGAGGCCGAGCCGGATCCTCCGGAACGGCGCTAGCCCAGCCTTGCGCAACCCTGCCTGTTGACAGCGAATCGACCGAGCGACATGCCGCGTACTTGACGTTTGACGACTTGCGAAGATGCTGCGAACTTCGGGCCCAGCGTGGCCTTGCGAGAAGCGGAGAACATGAGCCTGGTGACTGAGCAACGCATCATGGACGCGTGCATCCTGATCGTGGACGATCAGGCGTACAACATTGCGCTTTTGAAGCTGATTCTCAAGGAGGCGGGCTACACCCACCTCCACGCCACCACGGACCCGCGCGAGGCGCTGCCGCTCTACCTGGAGCACAAGCCCGATCTCGTGCTGCTCGACCTGCAGATGCCGCACATCGATGGCTTCGGCGTCATGAAGCAGCTCAGCGCGGTCGAGAAGGACTCCTACGCGCCGGTGCTGGTGCTGACGGCGGAGATGGATCCGGAAGTCCGCTACCGGGCTCTGAATTCTGGCGCCCGCGACTTCCTGAACAAGCCGTTCGACAAGGTCGAGACGCTGGTGCGCATCCGCAACCTGATTGAAGTCAGGATGTTGCACAACGCGGTGCGCAGCCAGAAGGAAGTGCTGGAGCAGACAGTCCGCGAGCGGACAAAAGAGTTGCGGAACACGCAGTTGGAGATCATCCACCGGCTGGGTCACGCGGCGGAGTACAAGGACAACGAGACCGGCTACCACATCATCCGCATGAGCCTGTACTGCGGCGTGTTGGGCAAGGCGATCGGCATGTCCCTGAATGAACAGGAGATGCTCCTGCGGTCGAGTCCGATGCACGACGTCGGCAAGATCGGCATCCCGGACCGCATCCTCTTGAAACCCGGCAAGTTGGACCCGGATGAATGGACGGTGATGCAGACGCACTCCGCGATCGGCGCCGACCTGCTGTCGGGGTCGAGCTCGCCGCTGATCCAGATGGCGGCGGTGATTGCGGCGTCGCACCACGAGCGCTGGGATGGCTCGGGCTACCCGAAAGGCGTGAGAGGCGAGGACATTCCGCTGGTTGGCCGCATCTGCGCCGTCTGCGACGTGTTCGACGCGCTGACCAGCGAGCGCCCGTACAAGAAGGCGTGGAGCGTCGAGGACTCGGTCGCGGAGATCCGGCGCGGCCAGGGGTCGCACTTCGATCCGCAACTCGTCGATACATTTACTGAAAATCTGCCGGCGATCCTGCAGATCCGTTCCCAATACGGCGAGGACTGACGAGCATGGGCCACGCGCTCGATACGTTGCCCAAGGTCGATTTGTCCTGTCATTTCGAAGGCGCGCTGCCGCTGGCGCTGCTGAGCGAGCTGGCGCGCAAGCATGGACGCGCGGACGCCGAGGCGCCGCTGGGTCCGCTGCCGGTCACCGATCTCGCAGGTCTCGCGGAGGCGCGCGCCAAGGTGCGCAGCCTGCTGGTCACGGCGGAAGACTTCTTCGCGGCAGGACAAGCGCTTGGCGCGGCGCTGCTCGAGCAGGCCGTGATGCACGTCGACCTGCACGTGGACCCGACGCTGTGGCCGGCCTCGCATTGCAAACCAGCGGAATTGCTGGAATCCATCGACGCAGGCCTCTGCGCGGCGCGTCCGGACGGCGAGGAGACGCTGCTGTCCTGGAGCTTCCTGATCGAGCTGCGGCGCGAGCTGACGGCGGAAGCGGCGACGGCGGTGGTGCAGGCCATCCTGGACGCCGAAGTGCCGCATGTCGGCGCCGTTGCGGTGGCGGCGGAGAACGCCCCGGGCGAGTCGGCCCTGCACCTGCAAGCCGCCTTCGCGCTGGCCAAGGAAGCGGGCCTGATCCGCGTCGTGGCGACGGATCGCGGCAAGGGTCTGCTGGCCGAGGCGCTGCAGCTCGGCGCCCAGCGCATCGTCGGCGGCGCGGCGGCGCTGGAGGACGCGGACCTGCTGCTGCAGCTGCGCGCCCACCGGCTGCCCATCGCCATCTGCCCTTCGGCGCAGGTGTTGGCGGGTCTGACGCGCAGCATTGCGGAGCTGCGGCTGCGCAAGATGAAGGACGCGGGGCTGTTCGTGGCGCTCGGCAGCGGTTGGCCGGTGCTGCTCGGCACGTCGATCGGCGCCGAGTTCGAGGCCGTGACCCGCCACCACCACTGGCGCCTCGACGACGTGCGCAACGCGACGGCGCGGGCCATCGAGGCGGTGTCGACGGACGCGACGCGGCGCTTCCAGCTCGCGCGGACCGTGGAGATCTGGCGGCATCGGCCGATGGCAGGTCCGGGCAAGAAGGGCGACGACTGGTCGCTGTGAGGCCCGGCGCGCTGCACGGCCGCACAGCAACATCCTGTATTGACAAGTGAATGACTATTTGATCCTGGACAGATCTCATCGTTCCGGTCAAGCTGTACAGCGTTGCTTCCACTTCGATCGGCA
>CAIXAA010000227.1 GCA_903917305.1 uncultured Myxococcales bacterium
AGCAACTCAATCGTTCTTCTGATCCTGGCGATCGCGCTGGCCAGCTGCCAGAAGCCGCCGGACAACTACCCTGTGCGCAAAGCCGCGCCGGGCACTGCGCAACTGCCGCCTCGGCCGGACCTGAACCCGCCCAAGCCGCCGGATCGCTACCCGGATGGCGCCTTTTCGGTGGCCGGGCTGTTCGCGCAGGACCCGCAGAAGCTCGTGACCGAGCTCTTGGTGCGCGGCACGATCGCTGCGCTGCAGGTGTGCCCGGTGACGGAGAAGATCTGCAGGCCAGCGCCGTACTTGCACCTGACCGACGCCAAGAACGGCCAGGGCAAGCGCCTGCTGGTCGGCGGGGAGCGCGATCTGGGGGCGCGTGGCTGGAAGGTCGGCGACGAGGTCACGGTGGCGGGCACGTTCGCGACGTCCAGCCCGGACGGCATCTACTTCGCGCCCAATGGCATGGTGCTGCTCACGCCGCTGCCGGACAGCGATGCGACGGCCGGCGCGGCGCAACCCGACGCGAAGTAGTTCCGGAGACATTTCTGCAACAGCCCGCCGGCGCCGATGCGTCTTGCGCGGTTTCTTGCTAACCTCCCGCGCCCAATCCCGCTGCTGCGGCGGGGCCGGGAGCCGCCCATGTCCACCGATCATGCCCACCGCTTCGTCGCCATGGCGCCGGCGCTGACCTTCGACGACGTCCTGATGGTGCCCGCCTACAGCGAGGTGCTGCCGCACACCGTCTCCACCGCGACGCAACTGACGAAACGCATCCGGCTGAACGTGCCGATCGCGTCGGCGGCGATGGACACGGTGACCGAGGCGGCGACGGCGATCGCCCTGGCGCGCGAAGGCGGCATCGGCGTCATCCACCAGAACATGAGCGTCGAGGAGCAGGCCGCGCACGTGCGCAAGGTCAAGCGCACGGTCTCGACGATGATCGAGAACCCGGTGACGGTGGCGCCGACCGGGACGCTGGCCGAAGCGCTCGAAGAGATGCGGCGCAACGACATTTCCGGCCTGCCGGTGGTCGCGGGTGGCAAGCTGGTCGGGATGCTGACGGCGCGCGACGTGCGCTTCGAGACGGATTACTCCAAGCATGTCTCGGACTTGATGACGGCGAACGTGACGACGGCGCCGCTGGGCTGTTCCCCGGAAGAGGCGCGGCGCTTGATGCACACGCACCGCATCGAGAAGCTGCCGGTGGTCGATGCCAATGGCGAACTGGTCGGCCTGATTACGATCAAGGACATCGAGAACAACGAGCGCCATCCGAACGCCGCCAAGGACGCGCGCGGGCACCTCCTTTGCGCGGCGGCGGTCGGCACGGGGCGCGATGGCGAAGTGCGCGCGGCGGCGCTGGTGGCGGCGGGCGTCGATGCGATCGTCGTCGACACGGCGCACGGGCATTCGCAGAACGTGCTGGCGTCGGTGCGGCGGATCAAGGATGCGTTTCCCCAAGTTGACGTGATTGCAGGCAATATCGCGACGGCGGCGGCGGTGCGTGCACTGCACGAGGCGGGTGCCGACGCGGTAAAGGTCGGCATCGGTCCCGGCTCGATCTGCACGACGCGCGTGGTGGCGGGCGTCGGGATGCCGCAGTTCAGCGCGCTGCTCGACTGCACGGCGGAGGCGCGCAAGCTCGGCATGCCGGTGATCGCCGACGGTGGCGTGCGCTTCTCGGGCGACCTCGTCAAGGCGCTGGCGGCGGGGGCGAACTGCGTGATGATTGGCTCTTTGCTCGCGGGCACCGAAGAAGCGCCGGGCGACGTCGTGCTGTTCCAAGGCCGCTCCTACAAGACCTACCGCGGCATGGGCTCCTTGGGGGCGATGCAGCGCGGCTCGAAAGACCGGTATTTCCAGGAGAATACCACGGACAACCGCAAGCTCGTGCCCGAAGGCGTCGAGGGGCGCGTGCCGTACAAGGGCCCGCTGGCTGCGACGATTCACCAGCTGGTGGGCGGACTTCGCTCCGGCATGGGCTACACCGGCAGCCAGGATCTGGCGGCGCTGCAGCAGGCGAAGTTCGTGCGCATCACGGCGGCGGGCCTGACCGAGAGCCACGTGCACGACGTGACAATCGTTCAGGAAGCGCCGAACTACAGCCGCTGATCGCCGAGCCCTTGCGCGGTCGATCGCCATGTCTGCATGATCAGGTCTGAAATAATTCGCAACTGAGTCTTTTCGCGCACCTCCAGCACGCTTGGACGTAGACAACCACGTCCAGATGGTGCAAATGAGGACCTGCGCGGTCCTGTCCTTGCTTGGCCCGACTTGTGCAATTCGACGCTAGCGGTGCCCGGCTCGCGGGCAGCCCGGGGGGGCGATGCACACGGCACTGCGGCTGATAGACATCATCGACATGGACAAGCTCCAAGCGCTGCTGGTGCCGTTGCACGTGGCGACCGGCGTGGCACTCGGCGTGTGCGACGCGGACCAGGACTGGCTCGTGAAGCTGGGCTGGCGCGAAATCTGTATGAAGTTCCATCGCGCGGTGCCGCAGAGCGCGCTCCGCTGCGCCATCAGCGACGACCGCATCAAGGCGCACAAGAACCGCGCGCGCCATCTGGCGTACTCCTGCGCCCACGGCCTGGTCGACGTCGCGTTTCCCATCATCGTGGACGGCAAGCATTTCGGGACGTTCTTCATCGGCCAGTTCCTCTACGAACAGCCCGACGAAGCGCACTTTCGCAAGCAGGCCGAGGACTACGGCTACGACGTCGAGGCGTACCTGGCTGCTCTGCGCAAAGTGGCGGTGATCCCTCAGGAGCGCATCGATCAGCTGATGCACGTCCTGGTGCCGCTCGTCGGGCTCATCGCCGACCTGGGCCACGAGAACCTTTCGCGTCGGCGCGCCGAGGCGGAGCTGCAAGCGGCCAACGAACTGCTGGAGCAGCGCGTCGAGCAGCGCACCCACGAGCTGTCCGAGTCATTGGCGAAGGTCAAGACATTGCACGGTCTTTTGCCGATTTGCGCGTGGTGCAAGCGGATTCGCGATGACGACGGCTACTGGCAGCAGGTCGAGGTCTACGTCAGCCAGCACTCCGACGCGGAGTTCACGCACGGCATGTGCAAGGAATGCTGCGACCGGGAGTCCGAGGCCGGGGACGGCGGCTGAAGCTACGGCTTCTGGTACACGCGCACCCAGTCGACCCGCATCTCTGCCGGGAACACCGTGAACGAACTGGGCGATCCGGGCCAGCTGCCGCCGACCGCGAGGTTCAGGACGAGGTAGAACGGCTGGTCGAACACCCACTGCGTGCCGGCGGGAATGGTCTTGGCCGGCACGTCGCCACACTGCGCTGACAGGGCGAGATCGGCGACGACGCACTGGTACGGCATGTCATCGACCAGGAAGCGCACCACGCCTTGCTGCCATTCGATGGCGTAGATATGAAAATCGTTGGCGAAAGATGCCTTGTCCGGGCGCGAATACGCCTGCGTGATGCCGGAATCGTCCGAATAGCCGGGACCGTGCAGCGTGCCGGAGACGGAGGACGGCTCGCTGCCGACGGTCTCCATGACGTCGATTTCGCCGCACGCCGGCCAGTCGGTGGGGATGGGGAAGTCGTGGCCGAGCAGCCACCACGCCGGCCACAGGCCTTTGCCGGCGCCGGGAACCTGGATGCGCGCTTCGATGCGGCCGTACTGCACCGCGAACTTGCCCTGGGTGTTGATGCGACCGGACGTGTAGGCGCAGGGGCCGTTCCAGCACGTCAGGCCCGCGACGTTGTCCTTGCGTGCGGTGAGCAGCAGGAAGCCGCCTTCCTGCCGTACGTTCTCCGCGCCGGCGGTGTAGAACTCGAGCTCGTCGTTGCCCCAGCCTAGCTCCGCGCCGGGACCGTCATTGCCGACATCGATGTTCCAGCGCGTGGGATCCGGCGGCAAGGCGACCGGGGCATCGAATTCGTCCGACCACACCAGTTGGTAGCCGCCAGGCGCGCCGGCCTCCGCGACCGCATCGGCCGCTGCGTCGCTGGCGGGCTCAGGCAGCTCGGGCGCGGCGTCCGCGCCGGGCGCCACATCCAGCGTCACTGGATCAACGAGTTCCGCGGCTTCGACCACATCGGGCAGGTCCGGCAAGGCTGGCGCGACATCGGGCGGCGGTGCGAGGTCGGGCGCGACCACGTCCGGCAGCGGCGGCGGCAGCTGGTCCAGATCGGCCACGGCAGTGTCCACGAGGTCCAGGACATCCGCTGCACCGGCGTCTGCCTCGCCAGTCGCGACGTCCGCCGGTGCCGGCGCCGGTGCGGCCGCGTCAGGTCCTTCCGCGGCATCGTGCACGTCGACATCGGAGACTGCCGCGGCATCCGCAATGGCTGTCGTCGCCACGTCCTTGGCAGCCGCATCGGTGCTCGCGGCATCGGGCGCGGCAACGTCCACGGGCCGCGTTGGAGCTGCGTCAGCCGCCGCAGCTGCGGCCTCGGGCGCTGGCGTGTCAACGTCTGATGTTTCAACGACATCCGTGGGTTGGGGGGCGCCGGAATCGGCAGGCCCAGCGGCGCTGTCCGCGGCTGTCGCGAGGGCCGTGGCGCGGCTGCCGCCCGTCCCGGCGCCGCAGGCTGCCAGCCAGATCGACAGCAACACGCTGGCGGCGCTGCGTTTTGCTGGGGTCGCAATGGCCATCGCCCTCCGCCGCCGGCAGCTGGCTGGCGCAGCCGCGGCTCTGTCACGTTCGCAGGCCCGCCGCGCCAAAGGAAGCGACGACGAACCAGGACGGCGCAGTGGCTGGAGGGTTTGCTGCCGCGGTCGCCGCCGGCCTACGGTGCCAGGTGGAAAAAGCCGACGGCAAAGCCAGTTGCGCCGACCGCCGCGTGTTCGGGCGCGGAGGACACCGGCCCGGGAAGGCGACGCAGCCGCACCGGCGCGGCGCGGTAGTGCGCCAGAGCGTTGCGGCAGGCGGGCTGCAGCCCAGCGGGAGCCGGCGCGCGCGGTTGCCAGGCGAACCAGCAGAACATGCCTTGGTAGAATAGCAAATCCGCTGCCGGCCGCGGCCACTGGCCCGTGCGATCGACCTGCGCGAGGTCGAGCACCTCGAATGTGTGGCCCTTGCGCGCCAGCAGATCCGCCGGAAACCCGTCCAGCGCCTTGGGATCCGCCACGGCGAGCACGCGCGCGTGCTCGGGCAGGCGCGGCAGCGCATCGAGGAGGAACTGCCACTCCTGCTGCTGCGTGCCGAGGCCGGTCAAGAATGCAGTGCGCGCGCCTAGTTGCACGCCAGCCGTCAGCGCCAGCGCCGCCAGGACCCAGCGCGGATGCCACCAGGCGGCGACCAGCTCCGCGCTGCCCGCCATCGCCAGGCACAGCAGGACGGCCGGCCAGAGCTGCGCCCGCAGCACGAACGCGCCGGCCGGGGCGAACATCGACAGCGCAAGCAGCACCCATGCCTGGCTCGTCAGCACCAGCCACAGGTAGGCGCGCGGCGCGTGCCGCAGGCCCCAGGCGAGGCCCAGCGCCAGCAGCCCCAACGAGGCCAGCGATGTCACGCGCGAATCCAGGACGTGGTGCTGCAGCCGCAGCCCGGCGAGGGTCGGCAGCACCACGTGCGGCAGGTCGCCGGCGCGGAACTGCAGATCGAAGGGCACATGCCAGCACAGCGCCGCCACGCCGAGCAGCCCGGCGTAGAGACGGCGGTCGCGCAGCAGCGGCAGCCAACGCGCCGGGGGCAGCACGCACAGGGTCAGCAGGGCGTGGGCGGCGGGCAGCAGCAGCAGCTCCGGCCGTGCCTGCATCGCCAGCGCGGTAGCCAGGGTCGCGCCGAGCAAAGACAGTCGTTCTGCGCGCTTGAGCCAGTCGAGCCAAAGGGCGAGGCTCCAGAGCGACAGCAGCACGCCGGCGATCCACAGCTCCTCCGAGGCGGAGAAGCGCACGTGCAGCGGCAGCAGCGCGACCAGCAGACCCGCCGCCAGCGCCCGCAGCGGTCGACCGAAAAGCGCCAGATCGCAGAGGGTTGCTGCCGGCACCGTGAGCGTCGCCAGCGCGAGGTTGGTCCAGAACAGCGCCTGCTCCGCGCCGCCGGTCAGCGCATCGACGGCGTTCACCAGGGCAGGCAGCGTCTCGCCGTTGGCAAACTCCGACGGTCCAAAGAGAAAGGCAGTTGTTTCGCGGATGTGGTAGAGCTCGTGCAGGAACGTCCGCGGCGAGAGCCAGAGGCGCACGCCAAGGCCGAGCAGCGTCACGACCGCCAGCGTGCCCGGCAGCCACCGCGGCGGTTGCAGCGCCTGCCAGCGCCGCCGCAGCAGGCGCATCGTGGCAAAAGCAAGCAATATCCAGGCGATGAGCAGCGTGACGCGCGCCGCGGCCGTCGCCGGACTCGCCTTGAGCGCCGACCAGCCCGGTGTCAGGGTCCGCGTCGCCGCCTGCCAGGGAAAGGGCACGGAATGCGCCTGGTTCAGCGTGTTTGCCGCCGCGCTGCACACCTCCCGCGGCGTGTCCGGCGCGCAGCGCAGCGCCACGTCACCCAGGGGAATCTCCAGCGGATCAGCGGTCGGCGCGCCCAGCGTCAGCCACGTCTCCGCCTTGCCCGCCGTCGCTTCGGCGCGCAGACGCACCTGGTGCGGATCCAAGCGGATGTCGCGCAGCAGCCAGCCCGGCGCGATCGGCGCGTCTTCGGCCAAGGGTTTCAGCCAGTCCAGGACCGCCTGCTCCGACCCCGCGCGCAGCACGCGCGGCGCCTCGGCCCGCAGCGGCGCCGGCAGGGCGCACAGCAGAATCGTCAGCAGCAGCAGGCTATTTCGCGGCATCGGCAGCTTCGCCATTGGGGCGACTGTAGTCGCGCCCAGGAGCCCGTGCAACAAGTCCGAAACGCGCGTTTGCGTGGGCAGACGGCCGTGGTACACGGGCTGCGCCGCCCACAGGAGCCGACCATGACCACCTTGCCGCCCGCCGACACCTTGCACAGCCAGCGCATCCTGATCCTCGACTTCGGCTCGCAGTATACGATGCTGATTGCACGGCGGATTCGCGAGCAGCGGGTCTACTGCGAGATCTGGCCCTGCCACAAGTCGCTGGCGGAGATCCGCGCCTTCGCGCCAGCGGGGATCGTGCTGAGCGGCGGTCCTTCGAGCGTCTACGATCCGGATGCGCCCGTCGCGCCTGAGGTTTGGCGGCTGGGCGTGCCGGTGCTGGGCATCTGCTACGGCATGCAGGCGATGGCGCACGCGCTGGGCGGCCGCGTGGCGCCGGGCAAGACGCGCGAGTATGGGCCGGCGCAGATCGCGCTGGAGCCGGGAAGCGACCAGCTTTTCGCCGGTTTCGATCGCGACCAGCCGCAGCCGGTGTGGATGAGCCACGGCGATTGCGTCGCGGTGATGCCGCCGGGCTTCGACGTCATCGCGCGCAGTGAGGACGGCCTGCTGGCGGCGATGGCGGACACGGAAAAGCGCTTGTATGGACTGCAGTTCCACCCCGAGGTGGTGCACACGCCGCGCGGCGTGGAGCTGCTGCACAACTTCGTCGTCGGCATCTGCGGTTGCCACCAGACCTGGACGATGGCCGGCTTCGTCAATGCCAGCGTGCAGGCGATCCGCGCTCAGGTCGGCCCGGAAGGCCGCGTGCTTTGTGGCCTTTCCGGCGGCGTCGATTCGAGCGTCACGGCGGCGCTGCTGCACCGCGCCATCGGCGACCGGCTCACCTGCGTGTTCGTGGACAACGGCCTGCTGCGCAAGGACGAGGGCGACGATGTCCGCACGATCTTTGGCGACGGCATGCAACTGCCGCTGATTACGGCCGAAGCTGGACCGGAGTTCCTCGGTGCGCTGGCGGGCATCACCGATCCCGAGCAGAAGCGCAAGATCATTGGCCGAACGTTCATCGAGGTGTTCGAGAAGGTCACGCACGAGGCCGGCCACTTCGACTTCCTGGCGCAGGGGACGCTGTACCCGGACGTCATCGAGTCGGTGTCCTTCAAGGGGCCGTCGGCGACCATCAAAAGCCATCACAATGTCGGCGGGTTGCCCGATCGGATGCGCATGAAGCTGGTCGAGCCCCTGCGCGAGCTGTTCAAGGACGAGGTGCGCGTGCTGGGCCGCGAGCTGGGCTTGCCGTCCTCGCTGGTCGATCGGCAGCCGTTCCCGGGTCCGGGCCTGGCGGTGCGCATCCTGGGCGAGGTCACGGCAGAGGGCGTCACGCTGCTGCAGAACGCCGACGCGATCGTGCGCGAGGAGCTGGACGCCTGGCCGGGGCGGCTGGGGCTGTGGCAGTACTTCGCGGTTTTGCTGCCGATTCGCAGCGTGGGCGTGATGGGCGACAGCCGGACCTACGAGTGCACGGCGGTGCTGCGTGCGGTGACGAGCGTCGACGGCATGACGGCCGACTGGGCGGACCTGCCGCGGCCGGTGCTGAGCCGGATCTCCTCGCGGATCATCAATGAGGTTCGCGGGATCAACCGCGTGGTCTACGACATTTCGTCCAAGCCGCCGGCGACGATCGAGTGGGAGTAGTGCATTCGCTGCGCGGGAAGCTCTTGGGTTTCTGGGCGAATCCGGCCCGCGGCCGGACCGGGCCCTAGTCGCCTGCGGCGACCGGAGCCACCTTCGGCGTCTCCGCCCATTCGGGTGACGGTCCCTTTCGCGCCTGCCGCCAACGCTTGCACCACGATTCGCCCCGGCGCGGCGCGCCCCCGGCCCCTCATCGGCTCACTTTCTAGCATCCACCCGCGGCAACCCGTATCCTTCGCCCGTGATGCGTCCCCCCCTTGTCAAGCTGCCTGTCGTCTTCGCCCTGCGCACCCTGGCGCTGAGCGCTTTTCTTTGCGCGTCGGCGGCGTTTGCCGGCACCGCGACGCCCTCCGGCGGCACCTGCCCGCAGCCGCCGAACGCGCTCGTCATCACCGAGTTCATGACCGGTCCTGCCTGGGCCCCGCACTGGGTCGAGATTACCAACCCGGGCAAGTATGCGCTTTCCATTGATAAAGTGTTTCTTGCGGTCTCCGATCCCAGCATCAAGGGCTCGCCGCTCAAGTACAACCTGGGCCTGGTGACGCCGGTGCTGATGGCTGGCGAATCGGTGGCGTTCGGCCACGTGCCGGCCTCGACCGACCCCACGTCCGCGTGGCTCAAGGTCAAGGTCCTGGATCTCGGCGACAAGTTCACGCTGCCCGCGTGCAAGGGCAAGCTGCAGCTGGAAGGCCCTGGCGGCCCGATCGACATCGCCGGCTACCAGGTGTGCGCACCGGGCAGCGACCTCGACGAGCCGGTCGCCTGGGGGCTCGACCCGGCGCAGACCGACCAGTGCAAGAACGACACGTTGGCCACCTGGTGTCCGGCCACCGGCGACCTGGCCGCCACCGGCACGCCGGACAGCGCCAACATTGCGTGCGACCTCGACAAGGACGGCTTCTCGTCCACACAGGGCGACTGCAACGACCAGAACGCGGCCATCTTTCCCGGCGCCGTCGAGGTGTGCAATGGCGTGGACGACGACTGCAACGGCGTCACCGACGACAACGTCGTTGCCCCGCCCGGCACCTGCCTCAGCGAAGGCGTCTGCGCCGGGCCGAATGGCGACGGCTTGCTCAAGGACGGCACGCCGGTCGCCAAGTGCTCGGGATACGCAGGCTTTGTCTGCACCTATCCCTTCGGCTACGAGAGCGTGACCGAGACGCTGTGCGACGGCTTCGACAACGACTGCGACGGCAAGACCGACGAGGGCTTGCTCAACGCGTGCGGCCAATGCGGCCCGGTGCCCAAGGAGATCTGCAACGGGATCGACGACAACTGCAACGGGCAGACCGACGAGACCGCGGCACTCGACGGCTTCTCCTGCGGGACCACGGGCGTCTGCCTCGCCGCCAACGCGGCGTGCGGGCCTGCCGGCGCGCCCGTGTGCGCCTTGCCGCTGACCTGGCAAGCGACCGAAACGCTGTGCGACGGCCTCGACAACGACTGCGATGGCTTGACCGACGAGGACTTGGGCCTGGGCGGCGCCTGCGCCACCGGCATCGGCGCCTGCGCCGCGCCCGGCGTGCGGCAGTGCGGCGCGGACGGCACGGTGACCTGCAGCGGCGTCGCGCGCGCGGCCGGCGTGGAGCTGTGCGGCGACGGCCTCGACAACAACTGCGACGGCAAGACCGACGAGGGCTTCGGCGTCGGCGAGCAATGCGAGGCAGGGCAGGGCATCTGCCGCGTGTTCGGCAAGCGCGTGTGCAGCGCCGATCACACCCAGGCGGAGTGCAACGTCAAGCCGGCGCCCGCTGAACAGGAAGTGTGCGGCAATGGCCTCGACGACAACTGCAACGGCTTGACCGATGAGTCTGGCTGCGTCGCGGCGTCCAGTGCCGCGGCAGGCTGCGCCGCTGGCGGACCCTCCGCAGGCGGCGCCATCTTCAGCTTGATGTCGCTGTTCGCGTTCGTCGTGGTCGCCTGGCGCAAGTGGAAGGCGCGCCGGAAGTAGCGACTGTCTACTGGCAGGTGAACGTCAAGTCGTAGCTGCCGTTGGCGCCTTGGTAGCCGTCGACCACGACGTAGTACGTGACGCCCGCCTTCGCCGTGAACTGGGCGGACGAAGTGCCGGATGCGATGCACGAAGCGGGGTTGCAGCCCAAGCCATTGTCCTGCAGCACGAGCACGTCCGTGTCCTGGTTGGGCGCCGTCTCGTTCGCCAGCGTCACCGTCACGGGGCCGTCCGCGGCTGCGACGAAGGTGTACGTGTACTCCGACCCGCTGTAATTGTAGGTAGGATTGCAGCTGTACGTCGTGATGGCATTGGTCGAGCCCGTGCCGTTGTTCTGGAACGAGTCCTTGTCCGCTGGGCACGTCAGCTGCGCGAGCTCCACGCTGTCGGGCACGCACGCCGGCTGGCAGAGGATCGACGTGCCGAAACAGTCGCTGTCCTCGCAGTCCGTCTTGCCGTCGCCGTCATTGTCCTTGCCGTCGTCGCACACTTCCGGCGCGGGCGCTGCCGGGCAATCGACCGAGATCGTGTACGTTCCTTGCGCGCCGTTGTAGCCGTCCACG
>CAIXAA010000228.1 GCA_903917305.1 uncultured Myxococcales bacterium
CGCTGGCCGCGGCGTTCCTGGCCTTCGAGCGGGACGAGACGGCGCTGGTGGCGGTGCTGGCGGGAACAGCAGGAACCTTCTGTGCTGGCGCGGACTTGAAAGCGATGGCCGATCCGGCGGCGCGCAACCGGCTGACGCCGCCGCAAGAGCCCGGCGACCGGCTGGCGACGGACGCGCCGATGGGTCCCACACGGATGCTGCTGCAAAAGCCCGTCATTGCGGCGATTTCTGGCCATGCCGTGGCCGGCGGGCTGGAGCTGGCCCTGTGGTGCGATCTGCGCGTGGTCGAGGAGGACGCGATTCTCGGCGTGTTTTGCCGGCGTTGGGGCGTGCCGCTGATCGACGGCGGCACGGTGCGCTTGCCCAGGCTCATCGGGCTGTCGCGGGCGCTGGACCTCATCCTGACCGGCCGGCCGGTGGCGGCGCCGGAAGCGCTGGCGATGGGCCTGTGCAACCGTGTCGTGGCCAAAGGCCAGGCGCGGGCGGAGGCCGAGAAGCTGGCGCTACAAATCGCAGCCTTTCCGCAGCTTTGTCTGCGCCACGATCGCCTGTCGGCGTATGAGCAGGGCGACGTGTCGCTGGACGCGGCGCTGGCCCGCGAGTTCGCGCATGGCCTGCAGGTGCTGACGTCGGCCGAAGGGCTGGGCGGCGCGGCGCGCTTCGCCAGTGGCAAGGGGCGCGGCGGCAGCTTCGACGATCTATGAACAGGATCAGGGAGTTGATGGCGGGGCCAGCTCGCGCACCGCCTGGATCAGCTGCTCGAGCGTGAACGGCTTGGGCACCACGGCGGCGAAGCCATAGGCGCGGCAGTCGGCCATGACCGGGTCGGTGCTGTAGCCGCTCGACACGATGGCGCGCACCGCGGGGTCGAGCGAGCGGATGCGCTGCAGGGCTTCGACGCCGCCCATGCCGCCGCGCACGGTCAGATCGAGGATGATGACGTCGTAGGGGGTTCCCGCCAGCAGCGCGCGCTCGTACTCGGCGATGGCTTCCTGGCCGTCGTTGGTCGTGGTGCAGGTGTGGCCGGCGTGTTCCAAAGCCGCCTTGGCGACTTCGCGCACGGATGGTTCGTCGTCCATGACCAGTACGCGGCTGCCGGCCTTGTGCGCCACCGTCGCCTCGCGCGGCGCGCGCACCGGCACGTCGGCGATCGCGTCGCTGGCCGGCAAGAACACAGAGAACACCGAGCCTTCTCCCAGCCGCGAGCGGACTTCGACGTGGCCGCCGTGGCGCTGCGCCACCGACAGGACGGTCGCCAGCCCGAGGCCGCTGCCGCGCTCCTTGGTGGAGAAGTAGGGGTCGAAGATGCGCGCGAGGTGGCTCTCGCTGATGCCCTCGCCACTGTCTTCGACGTCGATGCGGACGTACGGCCCCGCGCGCAGCACCGGGTGGTCGGCGCGCGTGATGTCGGCATTGGCAAAACGCACGCGGATGTCGCCGCCGCGCGGCATCGCCTCGGCGGCGTTCATCAGCAGATTCTGGAACATCTGGCCAAGTTGACCGGCATCCGCCTCGACGCCGCGCAGGTGCCTTGCCACCGTGAACGTGATGCCGCAACGTGCGCCGCTCAGGCAGAACGCGGCGGTCTGCTCGGCGATCTGCACGATCGACACGGCTTTCTTCACCGGGCTGCCGCCCTTGGCAAACGTGATCAGCTGCTGCGTCAGCTCGCGCGCGCGCAGGGCCGAGCCCTCGGCCAGATCCAGCGACGACCGC
>CAIXAA010000229.1 GCA_903917305.1 uncultured Myxococcales bacterium
CCCACGAGCTGTGCGTCGAGGATCGCGGCGAACACTCGGAGATCACGACCGCCCCGCACACCGAGTTGGCCAACGACTACAGCCTCAATGTCGTGGACCTCTGCCCGGTCGGCGCGCTGACCTCGCGCGATTTCCGCTTCCGCCGCCGCGTGTGGTTCCTCGATCAGCGCGACACGGTCTGCACCGGCTGCGCGCGCGGCTGCTCGATCCGCCTGGACAGCCACGCCAACAAGGTCGAGCGCCTGCTGCCGCGCTACAACCCTGACGTCAACCAGTACTGGATGTGCGACGCGGGCCGCAAGACCTTGGATTCGCGCACGACTGCGCCGATGGTGCTGGGCCGCGTGCCGGGTCCCAACGATGCCGTGCGCGAGGCGCCGGCGCTGGACGGGCTGCGCACGATCGCCGGGTGGCTGCAGGCGGCGCGCCAGAATGGCGGGCGCGTCGGCATCGCGCTGTCGGCCTCGCTGACGTGCGAAGATCTCTACGCTTGGGGCAAGCTGGCGGCCGGCCTGGGCGCGAGCGCCTACCTGCTCGGCCGCGCGCCGTGGCAGGGCGACAACCTGCTGCGCTGCGCCGATCGCGACGCGAACTCCGCGGGTGCCAAGGCGATCCTCGATGCGCTGGTGCCGGGCTACGGCAACGCGGCGGCGCTGGCCAAGGATGCGGCCGGGCTCGACACGCTCCTCGTGCTCGACAACGAGATCGCCGCCAGCGACGATGTGCTGCAAGCCGTCGCCAGTGTTCAGAAATCTGCCGTGCTGACCGACCTGGCTGGCGCGCTCTCGGAAGCCGCGACCGTCGTCGTGCCGCTCGCCTCGCTGCACAGCCGCGAGGGAACCGTCGTCAATACGGCCGGTTGGGTGCAGCGCCTGGCCGCGCCCTTGAAGCCCGCCGTCACGACCGTCGCGCCCCACGTCGCGGCGGCCATCCTCGGCCAGGGCCTGGGTGGCAAGGGCGGTGAGGAAGTCCTCGACTTCACTGACCGTTCGCGCCCGGCGCAGATCTTCGACCGCATCGCGGCGACCGTCCCGGCGTTCCTGCACCTCAGCTACGCCGAGATCGCCGATCTCGGCCGCGGTCTGACCCATGGCGGCGAGCTGCAGGGGCGGCGCGCGCGCCTCGACGGCACCCCGGAATGGGAGCCCGATCCCGTTGCGCCCACCTTCAAACGGCCCTTCGCGATTCGCCGCGGCGCCTAGTTCTCCAACGACCGTTTCTGCCGCGAGGGCACCATGCACATCACCGGCAACTTGCTCCTGGACACGATCCTCATGGCCGCCGTCAAGATGGTCGGCTTCGTGTTCGTGTTCGTCATGGGCTTGGCCACCGTCCTGACCTGGACGGAGCGCAAGTTCTCGGCTGTCCTCCAGAATCGCATCGGCCCCAACCGCGCCAACATCGGGAAGATGCGCGCGGGCGGCCTGTTCCACATGATCGCTGACCCGATCAAGATGCTGACCAAGGAAGACTTCACGCCGGACACGCCGAATCCCTACCTGTTTCGCATCGCTCCGGTGCTCGCGCTCATCCCCGCCCTGCTGGTGTTCGTCGTCATCCCCTTCGGGCCGGGCGACAACTTCCAGATCTCGGGCGTCGACGCCGGCATCCTCTTCATCTTTGGCATCGCGTCCTTGAACGTCTACAGCTCGGTCATCGGCGCCTGGGCCTCGAACAACAAGTGGTCGCTCATGGGCGGCCTGCGCATCTCCGCGCAGATGATCAGCTACGAAGTCGCCATCGGCCTGTCGCTGTGCGGCATCTTCATGATCTACGGTTCCGTGGACTTGCAGCAGATCGTCATCGGTCAGGGCACCACCTTCTGGGGCTTCATCCCGGCGTGGGGCATCTTCCTGCAGCCGCTTTCCTTCATTCTTTACCTCACTTGCGCCATCGCCGAGAACAAGCGCGCGCCGTTCGACGTCGGCGAGGCCGAGGCCGAGCTGACCGCGGGCTGGTGGACCGAATACAGCGCCATGGGCTTTGCCGTCCTGGCCCTGTCCGAGTTCATCGAAGTCGTCATGATCGGCTGCCTGGGCACCACGCTGTTCCTCGGCGGCTGGCAGATCCCGGGCGTCCAGGGCAGCACCCCGGGCATCATCGTGCTGCAGATCGGCGCCTTCATCCTCAAGACCCTGATTCTCGTGTGGTTGCAGCTCACCATTCGCTGGACGCTGCCGCGCTTTCGCTATGACCAGGTCATGCGGCTGGGCTGGCGCATCCTGCTGCCGCTGGCGCTCGCCAACCTCGTGCTGACGGGCGTCGTGCTCGCCGTTATCGACCGTTTCTAGGAGTACGTCATGGCCAAGGTCGTCAGTCGCATCGAGCCGGACTTCGCGCGCCAGGCCTACGTCGTCGAAGCCTTGAAGGGCGTCGGCATCGTCACGCGCCAGTTCGTGCGCAACATCTTCGGGCGCAAGGACACGCCGACGGTCCAATACCCGGAGGAGCGCAAGCCCTACGCCGCGCGCTTCCGCGGCCGCCACCGCCTCATGCGCCGCGACGACGGCCAGGTGCGCTGCGTCGCCTGCATGTTGTGCGCGACCGCGTGCCCGGCGAACTGCATCGGCATCGTGGCGGCGGAGCACGGCAACCCGGACATCGAGAAGTACCCGACGCGCTTCGAGATCGACTTGCTCAAGTGCATCTACTGCGGCTTCTGCGAGGAGGCGTGCCCGTGCGACGCCATCCGCCTCGACTCCGGCATCCACTCGGTGCCGAGCATGACGCGCCGCGACCAGAAGGCCGGCGTGCTGAACCTGATGGCGATCGGCGCACCGTCGATTGCCATGCAGGGCGGTGAGTTCAAAGCAGAATCGCACGGCGGCGACTCGCACTGATCCGGGTTGGGCAAAGGGAGGTCAGGCATGGCGACGAGCAAGGACGGCGGGACGCGCGACGACAAGCGTGAACCGGAGTTCGGCGACGGCGGCTTCCTGACCGACATGATCCGCCGTGCGGTGGTCAGCGGCGTGCAGACCGTGTTCCACAGCGAGGAAGGGCGGCGCAGCCTGGTCAGCGCGCTCATGCCGCGCGAATTGCTGAACACGGCGATGTCTGCGGTGGACACGACCAAGCGCGAAGCCGTCGCGATGATCGGCCGCGAGATGCAGCAGTTCCTGGGCAGCCTGAACGTCGGCGAGGAGCTGACGAAGATCCTGACGAGCGTGAGCTTCGAACTCAAGACCGAAGTGCGGTTCATTCCCAACGAGGACGGCACCTTGCGCTCGTCGGTGAAGAACACGGTGCGGCCGCGCGCGGAGGGCAAGGCCAAGCGCAAGCCCGCCGCCAAGCCGCGCGCCAAGAAGGTCGCGGCGCCGAGCGAGCCCAAGCGCGGGCGCGTGCGGCGCATGGTCGACAAGCTGACGGAGATGCCGGAGACCGAACTCGATCGGTAGCTCCGCCCGCGCGGCCGTTTCGTTTTTCAGAAAGCTTGGTTGCGCCAGCAGAAGCCGCACGGTCGCCGTCGGCTACTCGACCGTCACGCTCTTGGCGAGGTTGCGCGGCTGGTCGACGTCCGTGCCCTTCAAGTCGGCGATGTGATACGCAAGAAGCTGCAGCGGCACCACCGAGACGATCGGCGCCGACCACGGCGTCGTCGGGGGCAAGGCCAGGTAATCGCTGCACATAGCCCGCAGCTCGTCGTCGTCCGCGTCGCCGACCGCGATGACCGCGCCGCGCCGCGCCAGGATCTCCGCCAGGTTCGACGCCGTCTTCTCGTAGGACGGCCCGCGCGGCACCACCACGAACGTCGGCGTCGCCTCGTCGATGAGCGCGATCGGCCCGTGCTTCATCTCGCCCGCGGCGTAGCCTTCCGCGTGAATATAGCTGATTTCCTTTAGCTTTAGCGCGCCTTCCAGCGCGATCGGATGCAACAGCCCGCGGCCGAGGTACAGGGCGCTCGTCGCGTTCATGTAGCGCCGCGCCACGTCGCGCACGTGCCAGTTGAGCTGGATGGCCTTGTCGACCTCGCTCGGAATCTGCAGCAGCGTCTCGATCTGCGCGCGCGCCGCGTCCTGGCTCAGGTGCCCGTTGCGCCGCCCCAGGTGAATCGCCAGCAAGTACAGCGCCACCATCTGCGTCGTGAACGCCTTGGTCGACGCGACGCCGATCTCCGGTCCCGCGTGCGTGTACACGACCTCGCCCGCCGCGCGCGCGATCGAGGAGCCGATCACGTTGACGATCGCGGCGGTACGCGCGCCCGCCGCCTTGGACTCCTGCAGCGCCGCCAGCGTGTCCGCCGTCTCGCCCGACTGCGAAATCGCCACCACCAGCGTGTGGGAGTCGATCACCGGGTCGCGGTAGCGGAACTCGCTGGCCAGATCGACCTCGACCGGAATGCGCGTCGCCTGCTCGATGTAGTGCTTGCCGACCAGGCCCGCGTGCCAGCTCGTGCCGCACGCCACGATGACGATGCGGCGGATGTCCGCCAGCGCCGCCGCGTCGAAGTTCAGCTCATCAAAGAAGACTTCGCCTTGCTCGACCGAAGCGCGGCCGCGGAAGGTGTCGGTGATCGCGCGCGCCTGCTCGTGGATCTCCTTGAGCATGAAGTGCTTGTAGCCGCCCTTCTCGGCCGCTACCGCGCTCCACGTGATGTGCACGATCGGCCGCTCCACCACTTCGCCGCTCGAAATCCGCGTGATTTGATGGCTGTCGGCGCGAATCACCGCCAGATCGCCGTCGTCCAGGTAGACCACCTGGCGCGTGTGGCTGATGACGGCCGGGATGTCCGAGGCGATGAAGCGCTCGCCCTCGCCCACGCCGAGAATCAAAGGACTTTGCTGCTTGGCGACCACCAGCGTGTCCGGCGAATCGCTGTGCAGCACCGCAATGGCGTAGGAGCCGCGCACCCGCTGCACCGCTTCGCGCACCGCGACCGCCAGCCCGGCGCCGCGCTGGATGCCCTCGTCGATGAGGTGCGAGAACACCTCGGTGTCGGTCTCGCTGGCAAAGACGCGGCCCTTCTGGCGCAGCTCATCCTTCAATTCCAAATGGTTCTCGATGATGCCGTTGTGCACCACCGCCACCTTGCCGACCACGTGCGGGTGCGCGTTCACCTCCGACGGCCGCCCGTGCGTCGCCCAGCGCGTGTGGCCGATGCCGACGCGGCCGTGCACCGGCGTCGTCACCAGCAGCGCGTCCAGGTTGCGCAGCTTGCCCACCGCGCGGCGCAGGTGGATGCCGCCATCGAGGATCGCGAGGCCCGCCGAGTCGTAGCCGCGGTATTCAAGCCGCCGCAAGCCTTCGACCAGGATGGGCGCCGCCTCTTGGGGTCCGACATAGCCGATGATTCCGCACATGGTGCTCCTTCTTGGCCGGCAACGGGAAGCGCATCGTCACGCGAGCGAGATGCGGCCTGCTTTCGTGGCAGCGTGGGTGTCTCTGGCCAAGCTTGTAGCACAAGTCGGGCCGCCGCGTCTGCCGTCCAGCCACCTTGACAGGGGTCTGGGCAAGCCTACAGTGGACGCCA
>CAIXAA010000230.1 GCA_903917305.1 uncultured Myxococcales bacterium
ACCGCGCTTCAAGGTCACGTTCGTGTACTTGGTGCGGCCCGGGCGCTTGCGGAGGATCAGGTCGTCGCCGTCCTGGTACTCGACGATCTCGGTCTCGCTGTCGAGGCCTTCGACGTTGCGGAAAGCACCCTGGGTCACGCCTTCGATTTCAACCTTGAAGTTAAAATTTCCGATGTGGTCAAATGGTCTACGATTCGGCATGGAAGGACTCCTGAAGCCCCGTCAGGGCTTCGTGTGGCTTCGCTGGCAGACACTCGCGAACCGCCGGGCACCCCGCCCCGCACTTCGCATCGCCACCCAGAACTACGCGAAACGACCGGCGAACCGGCAATCGAGCGTCTGGTCAGTCCACGACGCCATCTGGAGCCGCGGCACTGTGTGGCCTGGCTTCGGCCACCGGCAGGCCCGCCCGAGGGAGAGCCTGCCGATGACCGTCGCACACTGAAGAACACTGTGAACTCGAACACTTGAACGACCACCGCGCAGGCGGCCGTCACGTCTCATGCGGCGTCCGACTACTCGGACACGTCGCCGCCGGCCGGCATCTGGCCGATGCGGAAGATCACGAATTCCGCGGGCTTCACCGGGCACATGCCGATCTCGCAGATCATCTGGCCGGCGTCGATGACTTCCGGCGGATTGGTCTCCGAGTCGCACTTGACGAAGAACGCCTCTTCCGGCGTCTTGCCGAAGAGGGCGCCCTGGCGCCAGAGGCGAAGCAGGAACGCTCCGATGTCACGCGTCACGCGCTTCCACAGGCGCTGGTCGTTCGGCTCGAACACCACCCACTGGGTGCCGAGTTCGATCGACTGCTCGACCATGTTGAACAAGCGACGCACGTTCACGTAGCGCCAGGAGGCGTCCGACGAGATCGTGCGCGCGCCCCACACGCGGATGCCGCGGTTGGGGAAGGTGCGGATGCAGTTGATGCCCTTGGGATTCAGGAGGTCCTGCTCGCCGCGGGTGATGTTGTACTTGAGGCCGAGCGCGCCGCGCACGATCTCGTTGGCCGGCGCCTTGTGCACGCCGCGCTCACCGTCCGACCGCGCGTAGATGCCGGCCATGTAGCCGCTCGGCGGCTGGAAGATGTTGCCCTTGAAGGGGTCGTACACTTCCACCCAGGGGAAGTAGTAGGCGCCGTACTTCGAGTCGCGCGGCTTGGGCAGCTTGTCGACGCCGCCCTTCTCGATGACTTCCGGTGAGTCGAGGACCGCGAAGCGGTAGCGCATGTTCTCGCAGTGCGAGAGGACGGCGTCCTGGATGACCGGGTCGGTCTGGCCGGGGGCGCAGACGATGTTGATTTCCTCAACGTCTTCCAAGGCCTTCAAGCCGGTGCGCGTGCCCGGGCCGTTGTCGCTGCCGATGTACAGCGCGGCGCGCGAAGCGGGCTTGGCCTTGCCTTCCTTGCCCTCGCCGCCCTTGGAGACTTCCTCCCAGTTGCCGACGTTGAGCACGAAGCACTTCGAGCCGCCGTTGTTGAAGAAGCCGTAGACGGCGTGCGCCAGGTACTCGCTGTTCTGGAAATCCCCGAAATGCTTGGTGAACTGCGACCAGTTCGTGCAAAGCACGGGCTCATTCACTGGACCGATGGTGCACTCACCGAGGAAGGCACCGGTGCTCGTGCCGACCATTTCGAGCGGCTTTGTGCCGCGGTCCACTTCCTCGACGTATACGCCTGGCGAAAGGTACGAAGTTGCCATTGAGTCATCCCCTTGCTGGTATTGCCACCCGCTTCACCGATACGACCCCTGCTATGCGGGGAACATTCGTGCGACAGTGACATGCCTCGTGAAGCCCCTGTGGCTTCCCGCTGTGCCCCGACATCCGGAGCCTGGTCGGCGCGCTCTGCACCGTATCGATTCGCACCGTTTCGATCTCGAGCGCCCTAACCCCCCTGACTTACACACACTGTTGACTCACACCGAGCCTACCTTCGCCTCACCGGTGCACTGCAATTTCCTTGCCAAGCACGCGGCGGACTTCGGAGGACCTGCGATCGGATTCGACACGGAACTTGATGTAGTAGAACAACACCGGCCGCATCTCTTCGTTCATCGAGCGCCAGAACGACATCAGGTCGTTGTGGTCCGACTGCAGATTCGGATAGATGTTGACTTTGTCGTCCGGGTAGAAGGATTCGCCCTTCAGGTCGGTCCCGGTCAGGATCGTGTTCTCGAGGAACGTCTTGATGCACAGGCCGAGCAGCAAGTTCTCTTCACTCGGGGAGTTGCCCCACACCGAGATGGCGAAGTACGCGTTCATGTAGATCGGCGCGTCGCGGAAGAACTCGACGATGTGGCCTTGCTTGTCGTGGGTGGAGACCAACGACTCGTTGCGTTCCTTGTAGTTCTGCGCAAAACCGAGGTGGTACATGTACGTACTCACCATCGGCAGCGTCTTGATGTTGTCCTTCTTGGGGCGGTCCGTGCTGACGTTGACGGTGGTGAAGCCGGCGCCCTTGAAGGACTCCTTGAGGAGTTCCTTCAGGGTCTCGCCCAGGTCACGGATGACCTCGAACTGGCTCATTCCCCTCCGACGACAGGCCCTGCGTTGGCAGTCGATCCGCTGGCGTCCGGCCCTTGCCACCCAAAGGGTTCGAATCCACACGCCAGAGCCGACACGGCCTTGGAGTAATGCACGGCCCCGCTCAAGCTGTCAATGAGGATTCAGCTGGAGCGTAGAGGGCTCAGTACGTCAGCAGCGAACACACGGGCACATCGCCCAGGCGCGGCCGGCCGCCGAGGAAGCCCAGCTCCACCAGAAAGGCAAAGCCGGCGACGATGCCGCCGACGCTCGCCACCAGCTCCGCCGCCGCCTGCGCCGTGCCGCCCGTCGCCAGCACGTCGTCGACGATGAGCACGCGCTGGCCCGGCAGGATGGCGTCCGCGTGCATCTCGATGAGATCCGTGCCGTATTCCAGCGCGTAGGCTTGCCGCACCTTCAGGGCCGGCAGCTTGCCCGGCTTGCGGATGAGGGCCACGCCGCTCTGCGTCGCGTAGGCCATGGGCGCCGCGAAGAGGAAGCCGCGCGACTCGATGCCGACCATCACGTCGGCCTGCATGTCCCGCGTGCCGGCGACCATGCCATCGATCGCGGCGCGCAGGGCCGGGCCGTGCTGGAGCAGCGGCGTAATCTCTTTGAACAAAATGCCGGGCTTGGGAAAGTCCGGCACATCGCGGATGAGGTGGACATAGTGCTGGATCGACATCACGGCTCCTGGTCTCTAGAGCATCCAT
>CAIXAA010000231.1 GCA_903917305.1 uncultured Myxococcales bacterium
CACTGTCGCTGGCGGCCACGCCCAGGTGACCCGTGAAGTGCAACAGGTGATACGCGATGAAGAAAAAGACGATGAAGCCTGACACGCGCATCGTGCGCGAGGCGTAGCTGGCCTTGACCGTCGCCTGGTAGGCGTAGGCGATCGGCCGCGCCGCGCGGGCGCGCAGCGTAATGCGGGCGGCCGACCAGATGTGCAGGACCACGCAGGCCAGAAGCCCTCCGCGCAAGGCCCACTTCGGCGTGCCGAGGCTCTGCAGGAATTCTGCGTAATGGTTCAGCTTCTCCGGCCCCGAGAAGACCTGGAGGTTGCCGACGATGTGCACGATCAAGAAGCCGATCAGGGCCAGACCCGTGATCGCCATGATGTATTTGAGACCCAACGTGGAGTCCCAGATCCGACGCACCAGCCGGCCGATGCCGGGGCTCTGAGTGACGACAGCGCCATCCATGCGCGTTCCTCCTAAGCTTGTCCCGGCATCAGCCGGCGACCGATTCTGGTTGGTGCGTGCTTACTTGAGCAGGTCGGCGACGACGGCGCGCTCGGAGAGCAGCTCGTCATTCGTGGCCTTGATCTTCGCCTTCGCCCAATCGCTGAGGTGCAGGCCCTGCACGACGCTGTAGCCGCCCTTGCCGTCCGAGACGCACGGCATCGACGTGTAGATGCCCTTGGGCGCATCGTAGGAACCGTCCGACCACACGGCGGCCGAGAAGAACTGCCCTTCGGCCGTCTTGTTCTCCAGGTCGATGATGTGATCGATGGCGGCCGAGGCAGCCGAAGCGGCGCTGGACTTGCCGCGCGCGGCGATGATCGCCTTGCCACGGTTCTGCACGGCGGCGACGAACGGACCGCGCAGCCACTCGAGGTCCGTGATGACCTCCGTGACCGGCTTGCCCTTGATCTTGGCGTTCTCGAAGTCGGGGTACATCGACTCGGAGTGGTTACCGAACACCGCGACATTGCTGATGTCCGCGTTGGTCACGCCGGCCTTGCCCGCGAGCTGCGCCACGGCGCGGTTCTCGTCCAGGCGGGTCATGGCGAAGAAGCGCTCCTTCGGGACGCCGTTGCAATTCGACGCTGCGATCAGGCAGTTCGTGTTGCACGGGTTGCCGACGACCAGGACGCGCAGGTCCTTGGCGCCGCGCTCCAGGGCCTGGCCCTGCGGCTTGAAGATGCCGCCGTTGACGGCGATCAGGTCGGCGCGCGCCATGCCCGGGCCACGCGGCGTCGCGCCGACGAGCAGCGCCCAGGAGACGCCGTCGAAGCCGGACACCGGGTTGTCGTGGCAGGTCACGCCGGCCAACGTCTTGAAGCCGCAGTCGAGCAGCTCCATCGCGACGCCCTCTTGGGCCTTCTGCACTTCGGGAATCGGCAGATCCACGAGCTGGAGAATGACCTGGCGGTTCTTGCCAAACGTCTCACCGGAAGCGAGGCGGAACAGGATGCTGTAGCCGATCTGGCCGGCGGCGCCGGTGACCGCAACGCGAATGGGGCTGCTCATGACGATTTCTCCTGTGATGGGAGGCAGTTTTCAGCGTTCGTTGCGGCGCAGGCGGACTGCGGGCCTGGACGGAGGTCGCGGGGCTCGGCATTGGGCTCGGGCGGCGCCGTCCTCGAACGGATACGCGGGGCGGGGCAACTGCCCCGGTCCGGTCGGGCCGGAATCATCGACTCTCAGACTTGTGTGTCAAGCCCCCGGCGCCTCAGGATCGTCATCCGGGTCGCCATCCTCCAGCGCGCGAGAACGCTCCAGGGCGTCCGCATGGAGGATCGCGTCCGCGGCCGCCTCCGCCGCGTCGCTGCGCATCTGCCCGCGCGCAAAGACAGTTGCGCCTGCGAAATCGATCGCTTCCCACTCCAGCCCGGTGAACGGCTCGCGATCGCTGAGGTGTTCTCCAAAGCGCTCGCCGAGCAGGTCGTAGATCAAATCGATGGCCTGACGCTCGCGCAGGCGCTGGGCGTGCAGATCGACGCGGGCCTCGACGACGTAGACCGACCGGCGCTCGCCGTCCGCGAGTTCCCACTGCACGGACAGCCAGTTGCCTTCGCAGGAGCCTTCGATGCGAAACGCCTCGCCGCGGCGAAGCCGCCCGGCAAACAGGGAAAGCAGCATCCGTTCGACGCGGCGCGCTTCAAACTCGGAGATCACGGTGCGTGCCGCCATCGATCAGTACCGCCACCACAAGTCGAGCAGAGGCATCACCGGCAGCGTGTGCGCGCCCTGCACGAAGAGAAAGGGTTGGAAGTTGAAGCGCCCCACGGACACGCCGGCAATCAGGCTGACGGTGTTCCACTCGTGAACCCAAGCCAACGTTCCTGTGGGCAAATCGCCATGGCTGAGGGTCACGTCGTAGCGGCTCAGCACGCTGGCCATGATCAGGTCGCGCGTGCCAGCGAGGTAGTGCGCCTGCAGCGAGACGCCCGGACCCAGCGTCGTAGCGTAGTAGCCGGCACGCGCCGGTCTGCTCGAAGGCGGCACCCACTCGTCCATGCGCATGGCGAAGGACGGCCCGCCGGAAAGCGCAAGATGGTCACCTAGATACCAGGTGCCGATGCCACCCAGGTTCAGCTCCCCTTGCGTCGGACCCGAACCGACGGACTGGCCGTAGAACGACTGCTTGTAGGAGGCGATCGCCGAGACGATGGCCGCGCGCCGCTCCACGAACCGGTAGCGCGCGGCAAGGTTGGGCACGAGCAGCAGATCGAGGATGGGGTGCGACTCGACGGTCAACCGCTCCGAGACGCCGTAGGCGATCGGCGACAGGATGCCGAAGGTCAACGCGCCGGGCTCGAGCACCTGCGCCGTGCCGAGCGTGACCTGCTGCACGGACTTCCAGTCGGCCCGCACGGGTGCCGACCACAGCACGGCGAGGCCCACGAGGGCCGCGATGGGCGAAAAAGCGCTGATGTGCCTGAACCTGCCGCGCATGCCGGTGCCGCCCCTTGGCCTGCCAGCGTAGGCGATGCAGGCGGCGCGCGGCAACCGCCCTGTCGCTCATGCCGCGCCGAAGCCCCCTCCTGTTGCGTCTTGAGGTGCGGTCAGAATCTGACGTCGCGAAGCACGCATCGAGTCACGATCCGCGTTGACACCCCGCTTTTTCTCCCCTAGACTCCCGTTCCCTCGCCGCGGCTAGCTTGTCTTGCCGCACGGCGAGCCGCGATCGCCGAATTCCTGGCAATCGCAGGGTTCTTTGCGAGAAGATCGACAGGCGCGTAGCTCAGCTGGTTAGAGCACCACGTTGACATCGTGGGGGTCAGCGGTTCAAATCCGCTCGCGCCTACCCCATTTGGACAACAGTCTGCCAGTACATACTGGCACTTGACCGGGCCCGGCCTGGCGAGATACTTGAACGCATGGCCATACCCGTCAACAATCCCGCCGCCGCCGCCGAAGCTGCTCGCAGTCGCGAACCGCGCGTCAACTATCGCATCCGTGTCCCGGAAGTGCGTCTGGTTGGCCTCGAAGGCGAGCAACTGGGCGTCGTCTCGATCGAAGATGCGATGCGCATGGCGCAGGAAGCGGGGGTGGATCTCGTCGAGGTCGCCGCCGCCGCGCGTCCACCGGTCTGCCGGATCATGGACTACGGCAAGTTCAAGTACTTGCAGAAAAAGCGCACGGCCGACGCCAAGCGCACGTCCACGCATGTCGAGGTCAAAGAGGTCAAGCTGCGTCCGAAGACGGACAAGCATGACTTCGATACCAAGGTCGACCAGGCGCGCCGGTTCCTCGCCGAGGGCAACCGCGTCAAGATGACGGTCATGTTCCGCGGCCGCGAGATGGCCTACGCGCACATGCAGCGCGAGCGGTTGATGGAGATCGCGACCTCCCTGGCGGACTGCGCGGCCATCGACGTGCTGCCCAAGGTCGAGGGCCGCAACATGTCCATGATGCTCAACCCGAAGCGTGGCGGAACCGCTGCGACGACGGCCAAGCCGGCAGAGGCCGCGGCGACCACGCCGCCGCCTGCGGCGCCGCCGCCGCCCGTGCACACGCCGCACCAGCCCGTGGTCACGACGCGCGGCTCATCCACACGCACTGAATAGACTTCCCCTATGTTTTCGCGGCATCAGCGATGTCGCAGCGGAGACGGCTATGCCGAAGATCAAGACAAGGCGCTGCGCCGCCAAGCGTTTCAAGGTGAATGGCAGCGGCAAGATCAAGCGCGGCTCGGCCTACCGTCGCCACATCCTGGTGACCAAGACGACGAAGAACAAGCGGCAGCTGCGCGCGTCTGCGTTTGTCGACGGGACCCAGCTGCGCAACATCAAGCGCCTCATCCCCTACGCCTAAGGATTTCAGGTCGGGATCCTCGCCTTCGCCAAGCTTGGCACAGAAGGGGGGTGACAAACCCGATGCGATCCGGTAGCTTTGCACCCGACGGCGCAGTTCGGTGAATCGGCGCAGGTTGCCTCGGCGAAAGCCCGGCGGCTGAGAGCCCGGTGGCAGAGCAAAAGTTGTTGAAATAGTAAGTGATTCAGCAGGTCAAGCGGTCAAGGAGAAGGGTTCATGCCACGCGTCAAAAGAGGATTCAAAGGCCGTCGCCGCCACAACAAAGTGCTCAAGATGGCCAAGGGCATGCGGGGTGCGCGCTCGCGCCTGTTCCGCACCGCCCGAGAGCAGGTCTACCGTGGCCTGAAGCTGGCTTTCAAAGAGCGCAAGCGCAAGAAGCGTGAGTTTCGCGCCTTGTGGATCGTTCGCATCAACGCAGCCGTCCGTTCGCTCGGGTCGAAGTACTCGGTGTTCGCGGGCTGGCTGGCCAAGTCTGGCATCGGCCTGGACCGCAAGGCCCTGGCGGAGCTGGCGTTGACCGACATGGAGGCCTTCAAGGCCGTCTTTGACAAAGTCAAATTGAGTGCACAGCCGCAGCGCTCCTAGCGGCGCCAACTTTTCCTCTCAGGCGCACTGGGCGCCTGTACTTTGCATCAGAAGGAACAGACCATGACGAAGGCAGACATCATCGAGGCCGTGTACGAGAAGCTGGGTGGGTTCTCCAAGCGCGAGGCCGCTGATCTGGTCGAGCTCGTGTTCGAGACGCTCAAGGAGACGCTCACCAAGCAGGAGAAGGTCAAGATCTCCGGCTTCGGCAACTTCGTCGTCCGCGAGAAGAAGGCGCGCATGGGCCGCAACCCGCAGACCAAGAAGCCGATCGAGATCTCGGCTCGCCGCGTGCTCACCTTCAAGCCCTCGCAGGTCCTGAAGCACACGCTGAACGGCTAGTCGCCGCCCGCTCGATTGCAGCGCGTACACGCTTTCAGCGCGTACACGTTTTCAGCGCGAACAGAGTGAACCGCGGCCAGGACGGCTCCTTCGGGAACGGCCTGGTCGCGTGTTCCTTTGGCGGCCGATGTTGCGCCGCACGGGCAGCGCCGAGACCCGCTTGTCGCCGACCCGTCAGCGTCTTGTTTGGTCGCCAAGCTCGCCGATGCGGACTCGCGGCGACGCGGAGCCGACAACTCGGTTGAGTTGTTCCGGACACGCTTTCCAGCGTGGGCCGCGGGAGGCCAGCGTGGAACTGCCCGACAAGGTGTACTTTCGCATTGGCGAGGTCGCGACGCTGCTCGGCGTCGAGCCGCACGTCGTGCGTTTCTGGCAAGCGCAGTTCCCGGCCGTGCGTCCGGAGCGCTCCCATGCCGGCCGTTTCCTGTATTCGCGCGCAGCGGTGGAGCGGCTCGCCCGGATTCGCACGCTGCTCTACGATCAGGGCTACACGATTGCCGGTGCCAAGAAGGCGCTGGCGGGCGGCCAGGCTGCAGAGCCGACACCGGCCAGGCCGGCAACTGCGGATGTGGCGCAAGCAGCGGTCGATGCCGGCACGACAAAGCAAGCTGTTGAACTTCAAGCGGAAGTTGAGCGGTTGCGGCGCGAGATTCGCGGCTACGAGACCCGACTCGAGTCCGCCAAGGTGAGCGAGGCCGCACAGCGCCTGCGCGAAGCCGGCAGCCGCTCTCGGCAGAAGGCCGAAGTCCAGGCCGCGCTGGCGGACGCGGAGGAACTCGTCGCGCTCCTCGCACGCTGAGAGCCACCCAACCCGATGACCACGAAGACGTAGTTGCCAAGGCGCGTCCAGGATCCGGAGATCGATGGAAGACCTCGAGACGCTCGCCACGACAGCGACGCCAGCGCACGCCGACGCGGAGTTGGAGGCGCGCGCCGAAGAGGTGTGCGGGCGGCTGCTGATCGATCGCTACCTTCTCAAGCGCGACTACCGCGATCTCCTGCTGGACGATGCCTTGAGGGCGGTCGTCGCGCGGCGCTTGTCCGGCGTCGGGCTGCAACTGGTCGAGTCCTTTACTTCCGACTACTTCGCCGTGCGCTTGAAGCGCGAGGTCGAGGCGGACATCGCGTTCGACTGGGCGACGAACTCGCGGCTGCCGCGCGGCGCGGTGGCGCTGCTGGTGATCCTGTGGGCCAAGCTGGTCCTGCCCAAGCGGGTCCAGCCCTCGGACGCGGTGGAGGCGGATGCCGCCGCCCCAAAGCCGCCAGCGCGCGTCGTCGTGACCCGTGACGCCCTCTACGCCGAGTTCGGCCGCAAGTTCGGCAAGACGGCTTTCGCCCGCTATCTTGGGCAGTTGAAGAGCGCCGCGTTCGTGCGCGAGGATCGGCTGGGCAACCTGAGCGAAGGTCCGCTGCTCGACCTGCTGATCGACGGCGTCGAGATGGCGCAAAAGCTTCGAGATTCCGTGCTGTGGGACCTGCTGGAGCGTGGCCCCGGCAGCGGTGACGACTTGGAGCCGGCCGACTCGGACACCGGGGACAGCGACGACGACGCAGAAGACGAGGATTAGTGTTTACTTTCAAGTGGCTGGAAATGATGAACTGGGACTTCTGGTCCCACGTGCGCCTGCCGCTCGATGAGCAGGTCGTGCTCATCGCCGGCCCGAACGGCTCCGGCAAGACGACGTTGCTGGACGCGGTGCGCGTGCTGCTCAATGCACGCAAGCTCTCGACATCACGGAAGATGCCGCAGTACCTGCGCGATGACACCGGTGTGGCGATCGTCAAGGCGGTGGTGACCAACCCGCTGCGGCGCGGCACCGGGCGGCGGCCGTTCTCCGGGCGCGGCCTGTTCGACGAGGACGTGACGCTCGCGTGCATTCTCGAACGAAAGCAAGGGAATTGGCAGCGCCGCTACCAGATTGCCGGCGGTGACGCTTCGATCGAGACGCTGCGGGCGATGCCGCACGGAATGGGACCGGAGGAGTACTCGCGCGCCCTCGAAGAGGCGCACGTCCCGCGCACTTTGCTGAAAATCCTGGCGTTGGAGCAGGGCGAGACGCACAAGCTGGCCTCGCGCACGCCCGAGCAGCTGCTGGAATACGTGCTGGAGCTGCAGGGCGACAAGCAGGTCCTCGACCGCTACGCCGATGCGCGCACGACGTATCTCGCCGGACAGAAGGACCTGGAACAATTCGATAATCGCTTGAAGGTCATGGCGCTGCACGTCGATACGCTGCGGCGCGACGCGGACCAGTACCGCGAGCTCCAGGGCCTGCAGGAGCAGGAGCGCGAGCTGCGCGAGGTCAAGCTGCCGGCTGCGCGCCTCAAGGCCGCACGGCGCGATCTTGCCGAACAGGAACGGGAATTCGATCGGGCACAGGCCGTGCTGCGCTCCGCCGACGCGGTGCTGGAGAGCTTCGAGCGCGATGCGGAGACGCTGCGCGAAGAGGTCCTGGCGGTGCGCGACGGCATCGACAAGCAGCGCATCGAGTACCAGCATGTCCTGAAGGATAAAGAGAAACTCGACGGACAGTACCGCGATCTGAAGCGCTCCGAGTCGGAGCTGGCCGAGCTGACGTCCAGCGGTGCGACGCTGCAGGACGACGTGAACCAGGCGGCGGCGCTGCGCGACGAGCGGCTGCGGCTGGTGACGGCGGAAGCGACGACGCGGCGCGAGCTGTCGACAACGGTGCAAAAGATCAGCGACTTGCGCGCGGAGCTGTCGACGCTCGATCGCGGCGAGAAGCGCGCGCCGCCGGACTGGGTGCAGCAGATGCTGCGCGCCCTGAATCAGGAAGGCATTGAATCCCTGCTGGTTGCCGACGCGATCGAGATCCAGGATCCGCACTGGCAGGTGGCGGTCGAGTCGATCCTCGGGCGCGAGCGCTTCACGGTGCTCGTCTCGCCGGAGCGGTCGCTCGAAGCGCGCAAGATCGGCCAGAAACTCAAGTATCGCTGCTACGTCGAGGCGTATGGGCAGCCGCGGCGGCCGCAGGTGCGCGCGGGCTCGGCGCTGTCCGTGGTGTCGCTGGCGGATCTGCGGGTTCCCGAGAACGTCGTGCAAATGCTGAACTCTGTTCAGCTTGTCGAGAGCGTCGACGAGGGCCACCGGCTCGGCAAGTCGACGTCGATCACGCCGGACGGCTACCGGCAGGATGCGCGCGGCGGCATCTTCGTCGGCACCTCGGACCTCTACTGCGGCTCCTCCGCGGGTGGCCACCGCAAGTCGCAGATCGAGAGCGAGCTTGGGCAGTTGCGGCAGTTCCGCGACGGCATCGAGGCGACCCTGGCGCCGACCTCGCGCCGCATTGCGCAGATCGACGAGATGCTGGTCGCCAGCCAGGTCAAGGACAAGCTGCTCGCGCGGATTGGCGACGCGACGGATCTGCCCGAGCGCATTGCGGTTCTCGCGGAGGCCCGGCGCGCCATGAGCGAGCGCCTGATGTCGCTGCTCAGCGAGATCGACGCGGCGAACACGGTGGTGCTCGACAAGGAGCGGCGCATCTCGCTGCTCGAATACCGCAACCGCGAGGCCATCGTCGAGCGCGATCGCGCGCGGGCGAGCGTGGGCACGGCGGCGGCGAAGAAGACACGGATCGCCGTCGAGATCGAGGAGTTGCAGACGAGCGTGCCCGCGGACTACCAGTCCGGCGCCGCGCAGGAGCTGCTGGAGTCCGAGATCACGTTGATCGAGCGCCTGAACCTGCTGCGCGAGCGGATCACGAAGTTCGAGGGCAGCCGCGATCCGCGATCGGTGGCAGTCTGGGAGCGCGCGGCGACGGATCTTGCGGATCACGAACGGAATCTGGCGGCGCAGCGCCGCGAGCTGACGCTCGGCAGCGAGGAGCTGCAGCTGGCGCGCCAAGCGTACAAGCGCGTCGTGGCGGAGACGATCACGCGCTACCGGCGCAATGTGCTGCGCCTGGGCGAGCTTTGCCGCGTCGAGGTGCAGGTGCGGGTGCCCGGCGCGGAGATCCTGCGCGACGAGAGCGACGACGTGCTGGGCAAGGCGGGACTGGAAGTGCGCATCGGCTTCGATGGCAAGAAGCCGGTCGCGGTCGATGACCCCAAGCTCTCGGGTGGCCAGTCGGTGGTGGCGTCGCTGATCCTGCTGATGGCGCTGACGATGGAGGAAGGCGGCGATGCGGCTGGCTTTTTCATCCTCGACGAGCCGTTTGCCCACCTGTCGGTGGAACGCATCGACGAGGTCGCGCGCTTCCTGCAGGTGACGCGGGCGCAGTTCATCATCACGACACCGACGACGCACAACCTGCTGGTCTACAACCCCGCGAAGTTGACGCTGAATCTGCGCAAGAAGGCCGCGCTGGAGCGGCATGCGCCGGTGCCGACCTTCCTGCGGCGCTAACACGCTTCGCTTGCGCAGGAATCGACGCGTTGGAGGCAACGACATGGCAATCCGTTTGATCTTGGGGTCTTTGCTCCTAGATCGGAGAGCACACGTCTGAACTCCAGTCACATTCAGA
>CAIXAA010000232.1 GCA_903917305.1 uncultured Myxococcales bacterium
GATCGGCGTAGGCGGCCGAGACGAGGGGCGCAAGGCTGAAAGGCATTGGCGCCTCCGAGGAGCTTAGGGAGCCGCGGGCGCGGGAGCTGGGGCAGCCGGAGCGGCCGCCGGGGCGGGAGCGGCAGCCGGAGCGGGCGCAGCAGCCGGAGCGGGCGCAGCAGCCGGAGCCGGAGCAGCGGCCGGAGCGGGAGCGGCAGCCGGGGCCGGAGCAGCAGCCGGGGCCGGAGCCGGGGCTTCTGCCGGGGCCGGCGCGTCGGCGGGCTTGCCCGCCTTGTCCTTCTGATCCGGAACCTCAGGCTTTGCCTTGGTTTGCACCGGCATCGACGGCGCAGCCGCTTCGACCGCCGAATGGTCCGAGCCGCTGCGCGCCAGCACGATCGACAGGATCATGAACAGCGCCGCAGCGCCGGTGGTCAGCCGCGTCATGACCGTCGACGCGCCGCGGCCGCCGAACACGGAGCCCGTGCTGGAGCCGGCGCCGAACACGCCGCCCTTGCCGCCGGACTTGCCGGGCTGCAGCAGCACGACCACGATGAGAAAGAGGCAGCAGATCACGTAGATGGCTACCGCGAGGTAATAGAGCACGGTCGTTCTCCTTGTCTTTCCTGAGCTAGTTCGCCTGGCGAAACTTGACGATCTGCGCGAACTCTTCGGCCTTGAGACTGGCGCCGCCGACCAGCATGCCATCGATGTCGGGTTGCTGCATCAGCCCCGGGGCGCTCGATGCCTTGACGCTGCCGCCGTACTGGATGCGCAGCGCTGCGGCGAAGGATTTCCCCAGCAGATCCGCGATCTCTTGGCGAATGTGCGCGTGCACTTCCTGCGCCTGCTCCGGCGTGGCCGTCAGGCCGGTGCCGATCGCCCACACCGGCTCGTAGGCCAGCACGAGGTCCGCGAGCGCGTCGGTCTTGCCGGCATACGGCGCCAGGGCGCTGCGCAGCTGGCGCGTGACCACCGAGAACGTCTCGCCTTTCTGTCGTTCCTGCAGGTTCTCGCCGATGCACAGCACGGGCTTCAAGCCGGCCGCCAAGGCTGCCGCGAGCTTGCGCGCCACCATCTCGTCGCTGTCGCCGAACACCGAGCGGCGCTCCGAATGGCCGACCAGCACGTGGCTGCAGCCCACCGAACGCAGCATCGGCCCCGCGACCGCGCCGGTGAAGGCGCCGCTGGTCTCGGACGAGAGATCCTGGCCGCCGACGCCAATCGCCGACTCGGCCAGGCGATCCGCCACCGACTTCAGGAAGGGAAACGGCGGAAACACGACGACTTCCACGCCACGCACCGAGCCGAGCCGGTGGCGCACGTCGGTCGCGAGCTGCACGGCGCCCGCCAGATCCAGGAACATCTTCCAGTTGCCGCCGACGATCGGTGTCCTGGCCATCAACGCCTCCCGCCGCGCAGCGCCGTGATGCCGGGCATCGGCTTGCCGCTGAGGAATTCGAGGCTTGCGCCGCCGCCCGTCGAGACGTGGGTGATGAGCGGCGTGACGCCGGCCTTGCGCACCGCCGCGACGGAATCGCCGCCGCCGATCACGCTCTGCGCGGCCGTCTGCGCCACCGCCTTGGCGATCGCCATGGTGCCCGTCGCGAAGCGGTCGTGCTCGAAGATGCCCATCGGCCCGTTCCACAAGATCGTGCGCGGCGCCTTGGAGCCCGGGTGCGTGCCCGCGAGCACGTCCGTGAACAGCGTCACCGTCTCCGGGCCGATGTCGACGGCGATGTCGTCCTCGCCGATCTCGCCGTTGCTGACGACGCGCATCGGCGCATCCGCTACAACTTCGCTCACCACCACGTGATCCACGGGCAGCCAGACCTGGATGTTGCGTTCGGCGCAGCGCTGCAGCAGGTGGCGCGCCAGCATGACGTGGTCGCGCTCCACCA
>CAIXAA010000233.1 GCA_903917305.1 uncultured Myxococcales bacterium
CGGCACCGCGTACCCGGACTGCGTCGAGGTCAACGGCGCGTGGTCCTGCGTCGAGTGCAAGACCGACAAGACCTGCGCGGACAAGAGCAAGGGCACCTGCTCGGCGACCAGCTACACCTGCTCCGGCACCATCGGCGGCAGCGGCGGCACGACGGTCAAGCCGACGACCAAGTGCGCGAGCGACGCGGACTGCGTCAACGGGCCGACGACGACCTTCACGCTCAAGTGCGACGTCGCGACGGGCACCTGCTACAGCACGGACGGCAAGTGCGACAACATCGTGGCGTTCTGCGCCGCGGACGCTGGCTCGGTCTGCGACTTCGCGTCGAACATCCTGAGCGGCTTGGGCGGCGCGGGCGGCAGCATCCCCGGCATGCCCGGCGGCGGCACCGGCACGAATCCCGTCGGCAACACGGGCGCCTGCACCTGCGGCGCGGCGTCCGGCGGCGGCGGCGGCACGCCGACCGGCGGCATGAAGTCCGACTGCACCACCGGCCCGCTCGCCGCGATCATCAAGATGGCGCTGCCGAACTGCACCGACGCGGCCTGCATCGCCGACCCGAACACGGCGGACTGCAACGGCTCCATGGGCTCCTGCTGCATCGGCGCGGCCAGCACCGGCGGTGGCGGCCTCGGCGGCTTGGACCCGAACTGCCTCGCCAGCATGATGGGCGGCGGCGGCAGCAGCGGTGGCACGCCTGACCCCGCGTGCTTCGGCATGGCCTGCACGCCCGCGAACTGCCTGCTCGCGATGATGGGCGGCGGCGCTGGCGCTTCGGCCTCGAGCGGTTCCTGCTCGGCCTCGCCGTTCTAGAGCGCTGCGCGGGCTGACGCGATTCGGTAACCTGCTGTGATCTTGGCGAATCCGGCCGCCTGCGGCGACCGGACCGGGCCCTAGTCGCTTCGCGACCGGAGCCCGCTGCGCGGTCTCCGCCCATTCGGGCAACGGTCCCTTTCGCAATGGACGCCCAAGCTTGGCGCGAGCTGCGAAAGGGATGCAGGCCCGCAGGGGCGAGGCGCGGTACGCGCCTCGCGTCCGCGCAGCGGACCCGCAGCCCGGTCCGGCCGCCTCGGCCGGATTCGCCCAGATCCCGAGAGAATTGCTTGATTCGTGCGCGCCAGCGAGAGCCCTAGTGGTGCCCAATCGCGTGCGCCGGCTTGCCCTTGCCGTCCGCCGCAGCGTGCGAGGGCTTGCCCTTCGCCGCCGCGGGCTTGGCTGGCTTCTTGCCCGCAGCCTCGCGCGCCGTCGCGCCGTGCCCGTGCTGCGCCAGCCGCGCGGCCCGCCGCGCCGCCCGCTTGGCCGCACGCGCCTCGGCATCTGCCTTCAACTTCGCGGCAATGCGCGCCGCTTCCGCCGCCGCCTTGACCTGCTTGCGGTGCTCGCGCTTGGCGACGTACGCATCGACCAGATCGCGGCCCGTGTGCACCTTGAGCCGCATGCCGCGCTGCAAGTTGTGATCCGGCAAGTTGTTGTCCGCCACCACCGAGTCGACGGTCACGCCCAGCTGCCGCGCGAGATCACCGAGGTAGCGTTCGTCCTCGACGACGATCTCGTGCTCCGCGACTGCCGGCTTGGACGGAATGACGTTCGAGGTCCGCGTGCGCGCCGCCGTGCCCGCGCCCGCCGTGACGATGCGGTCCTGCAACTTGGCGACCGAGCCCGCGCCTTCGCACGCAGGTAGGCACAGCCCACTTGCCGCCTGCCACGCGAGCAACCATCCTGTGGTCCGTGCCCAGCTTCGCATGCGCACACCTCCGCCCCGAGCCTAGATCGGCGCGCGGACTGCGCAAGTTTTTCGCCTGTGGTTGACCATGCCGACGCCAGATCAGAAACCCGCCGATCTGCCGCACCTTCGCCTGGCCTCTGCCGTCGCGTTCTACGTCGGCGTGCTGGTGCTGGCGGCGATCTGGTCCATGCTGATGTCGGCCGGACTCCTGCCGATCCTCGCGATTCCCAAAGACAAGACGCTGCCCTGGTGGCTGGCGGGCGTCGGCGCCGCGCTGGCGATCGTCGTGGTCACGGCGCTGGCGGAGCGGCATTCGCCCGCGCTGCGCCGCCTGTCGGCGGAGCTGGGCGATCTGGTCGCGCCCGTGACGCTGCCGCGCGTGCTCGTGCTGGCCGGCCTGAGCGGCATCTGCGAGGAGGCGCTGTTCCGCGGTCCCGTGCAGCAGACCCTCGGGCTCGTGCCGGCGGCCCTCGTGTTCGCGCTCCTGCACGGCGGCCTGTCGCGCCGCTACCTGGCCTGGAGCCTGTTTGCCCTCCTTGCTGGCCTGTGTTTTGGCGTGCTTGCGGATGTCTACGCCTCGGTGGCGCCCGCCGCGATCGCGCACATCGTTGTCAACGCCATCAATCTGCGTAGACTCGCCCGCGCCCAGGAGCCGCCGCCGGCGGCAGGGCAGGGGACGGAGGACGCGCGTGGGTGACCAAGGCTACCGCTACGCCGGCTGGTTCACGCTCGACGTGCGCCTGTGCGCCACCGCCTGCGTCTTCAGCATCGCGCTGGCCGTCCTCGTGCTCGCGCTCGGCTTTCGCGGCCGCCGCTGGGACGAGTACGTCGTCGGCTTTCTCGCCGTCTTCTCGCTGGGATTCGCCGCTGCCCTCATCGCCACCAACACGCTCGCCGGTTTTCCCGCGCTGCGCATCGAGACGTTCTTTCCGGTGCCGTAGCGAGATCCTTCGACTCGCTGCGCGTCGCTCAGGACGCCAGCCGGACGGCGCCTTCGCCTTGTCCAGCTAGCGCTTGAGCAGCTTGCCGATCGTCGCCGCGAGGCCGTCCGCCGAGTAGCCGCTCGCCGGCTCGTACTTGCGGCCGTTGATGAACACCGTCGGCGTGCCTTCGACGCCCACCTTGTTGCCCATCGCCTGGATCTTGTCGAACAGCGGATCGTACTTCTTGGAGGCCTTCGCCGCGGCAAGCTTCTCCATGTTCACGCCGGCTTCCTTGGCCAGCGCGTCGATCTTCTCGTCGCTCAGGTCGCGCTGGTTGGCGAACAGCAGGTCATGCAGCTTCCAGAACATCGGCTCGCCGCCCTGCTCCCACGCCTCCTGCGCCGCCGTCGCCGCCGGACGCGCATTCTGGTGGAAACCCAGCGGGAAATGCGCGAACACCACCTTGACCTTGCCCTCGAACTTGGCGGAGGCGCCGTTGACCGGCTCCGCGATGCGCGAGCAGAAGGGGCACTGGAAGTCCGAGAACTCGACAATCGTCACCGGTGCGTTCTTCGGACCCTTGAACGGCAGGCCGTCGATGTTGATTTCCTGAACGGTGTCGCCGAGCTCCGAGAAGACCTTGCCCTTCTGCACCAGCTCGTCGTAGTACGCCGCGCCCTTCTTGCCGCTGTCCTGGGCCTTCTTGAGCTCCTGGTCGATCAGCATCTTGAACATCGGCAGCGGCTGCGCGCCGACCAGCTTGTGGCCGTTGATCATGAAGCCCGGCGTGCCGCGCACGCCGACCGACTGGCCCAGCGCCTGATCCTCGTCGATCTGCGCGGCGGCTTCCGGCGACTTCCGGTCCGCGTCGAACTTGTCCATCTTGAGCCCGAGCTCCTTGGCCCACGCCGCGAAGTTCTCCTCGCTCAGCTGCTGCTGGTTGGCGAAGCACTTGTCGTAGAACTCCCAGAACTTGCCCTGCTTGCCGGCGGCGATGGCCGCCATGCTGGCCGGCTTGGCCTTGTCGTGGAACGGCAGCGGCGTGTGCTTGAAGACGATGCGCACCTTGTCGCCGTACGCCTTCTCGACCTCGGTCACCGTGTTCGCGGCGCGCGAGCAGAAGGGGCACTGGAAGTCCGAGAACTCCACGATCGTGACCAGCGCCTTGTCGCTGTCGCCCTTGATGGCGTCCTTCTTGGCGTCGACCGGCACCTTCCACAGATCCGCGGCATCGGGCGGCAGGGCGGCGGGCTCGTCCTTGGCTTCCGCAGCGGGCGCAGCCGCGGCAGCCTGCGCAGCGGGCGCCTCACCCTTGACGAAGTACGCGATGACCTTGGCGCCGACTTCCTTGTCGCGCTCCGCAGCCGCAGCTTCCATCAGCGCCAGACCGGACTTGCCACCGGCCGCCAGCTTCTTGGCCGCCGCCAGCGCCTCGTCGATCTCCTTCTTGAAGTTCTCGTACGGCTGCGCGCCGCTGAGCAGCTTGCCGTTGATGAAGAACGCCGGCGTGCCCTGCGCGCCCACCGCCTCGCCCGCCGCGAGCTGCGTCTCGATGAGCTTGGCAATCGACGCATCCTTGAGGTCCGCCTCGAACTTCGCCATGTCGAGGCCCAACTCCTTGGCCCACTTCTTGAAGTTCTCGTCGGTCAGGTCCTGCTGGTTGGCGAAGAGCTTGTCGTGCATCTCCCAGAACTTGCCCTGCTTGTGCGCCGCCATCGCCGCCGTCGCGGCCGGCTTGGCGCGATCGTGGAACGGCAGCGGGTGGTTGACCCACACCACGCGGACATCCTTGGGATACTCCTC
>CAIXAA010000234.1 GCA_903917305.1 uncultured Myxococcales bacterium
CGCGTCAGGTCCTCGAACAGCACCGGCTTGATCAGGTAGTCGAATGCGCCAAAACGCAGCGCCTCCACCGCCGTCTCCACCGACGCGAACGCCGTCGTCAGGATCATGAACGTCTCGGGGCGCTCGGCGGCGAGGCGCTTCAAGAGCGTCATGCCGTCCATGCCCGGCAGCCGGATGTCGCTGACGACAGCCGCGAAGCCTTGGTCCAGCGCCATGCGCAGCGCCGTCTCGCCATCGCCCGCGCCCTCGACCTCGTAGCCTTCGCGCGTGAGCAGCTCGCACAGGTTGGCGCGCAAGATCGGTTCGTCTTCCACAATCAGGATGCGTTCGTTCATGACCCCGCCTGCTGCCAGCCCGTCGCCGAGGGCAGCGTAATGCGAAACACCGTTCCACCCGGACCCGATTCCTCCATCAGGAGCTCGCCGCCCAGACCCGTGACGATGCCCTTGCTGACGAACAGGCCGAGGCCCGTGCCGCGTCCGGGCACCTTGGTGGTGAAGAACGGCTCGAACAGGTGGCCGCGCGCGCTGTCCGGCACGCCGCGGCCGGAGTCGCGCACGCGCACGACCGCGACGTCGCCTTGCGTGTCGGTCTCGAACACCAGCGTGCCGCCGTCCGGCATCGCGTCCATCGCGTTCAGGCCGAGGTTGATCAGCACCTGGATCAGCTGATCTTCAGTGCAACGCACCGGCGGCACGCCATCGGCCTCCACGACCTCGATCGCCACATTGCGGGCGCGCGGATCGTGGCGGATGAGGCGCACCACGTCGCGGGCCACCTGCGCCGGCGCGACCAGCACGGCGGCCTCGTCACGGCGGCGGGCAAAGGAGACGAGCTCGCGCAGAAGTCTGGTAATTCGCTCCACTTCCTTGCCGACGATCTCCAGCGTCTGCTCCACGCGCCCGGGCGCCGGGGCCTCGCGCGCCAGGCGCAGCTGCGACTGCACGGCCGCCAGCGGGTTGCCAATCTCGTGCGCCATGCCCGCGGCCATGATGCCGAACGCCGACATCTTTTCCTGATGCACCATCTGCGCTTGCAGCCGCCGTTCGTCCGTCACCAGCCGCCGCAGCTGGATGACCGCCTCGACCGCGCCATCGGGCGACATCACCGGAAAGGTCTGCACGTGCACGATGTCGTCGCGATCGCCGTGCCGTTCGATGCGCTCGGCGGCAAAGGAGCGGCCGGTGTTGATCGTGGAGCACACCGGGCACGTCTCGCAAGGTGCTGTCTCCACTTCGAAATGCTTGTGGTAGTCGCCACCGACCAGCTCGGCGCCGTAGCGCAGCAGCGCAGCTTCGTTGGCTTTGACGACCGTGCGTGCGCGGCCGACGATCACCACCGGCTCCGCGATGGAATTCAGCAGGCGTTCCGAAAACTCCTGGCTCGTCTGCAGCTCGTGCGTGCGTTCGGCGATGCGCTGCTCCAACAGGGCGTGCGACTCCTGGACGGCGCTGCTCATCCGGTTGAAGGACGTTGCAAGATCGCGCACTTCCACCGTGCCTCCCAACGGCACGCGCACGCCCAGCGCGCCCTGCGCGGCCCGCGTCGCCGCCGCTGACAGGGCCGCCAGCGGCTGCGAGATGCGCCCGACGACCGCGAGAGCCGTCAGGACCACGAGCGCCGTCAGCAGCACCGCGAAGAAAAACGCTTGCCATTTCAACGTGTCGAGCGCGGCCAGCGCGGCCTGCACCGGCGTCTCGACCAGGATGCCCCAGCCCAGCTCCGTCACCGGCGCGTAGGCACCGACGACGTGGCCACCCGGGCTCTGGTACTTGCCCTCCCAGGGCTCCGCACCGAAGGTGCGCCCGGACTCCGGCCGCCGCAGCTGCGAAATCTGGCCTTGCTGCGGCGCGCCCTGGTCATCCCGTGCGATGATTCGCCCTGCGGAATCGACCAGGTACAGCGCAGCCAGCGAGCCCGTGCCGACCACGTGCCGCGCCTGGCCATCGCCCAGCAGCACGGTCGCCCGCGCGCAAAACACGCCAAGGAAATCGCCGGCCGTGTCGTTGATCGGCGCGGAGAGCAGCAGCGCCGGGTGATCGCCGCTCCAGTCGATGCCGTCGATCGCCGCGACCTGGCGGCCTCTGCGAAAACAGGCACTTTCGCGTTGATCGCCAGGATGCGAGGGCAGATCCAGCGACGACACGGTGAGCGTTCCGGTCGGCGACAGGATGTAGAACTCGTCGATGGCGCCGCTCTCGCTCTGCTTGGCAACCAGGTGCGATTTCAGGGCGTTGCGCACGGATTCGCGGGCGTTCTCGTCGTCCACGTGCAGCGCGCGCAAGAGGCCGAACAGGTGCTGGTTGCCGGCGACCACGGCATCGGTGGTCTGGTACTTCTCGCGCACGAAGCGAAAGACGGCGTTGGCTTCCAAGGACGCGATGTTGTGGACGTTTCGCAGCTCTGCGCGCTCGAAGTAGCGCCGGCTCTGGAAGTAGCCCCAGGCGTTGGTGAGCAGCAGCGGTCCGACCGTGAACACCAGCAGCAAGGCCACAAGCTGCCGCCGCAGGGTCCAAGGACCGCCGCTGTCACCACGCTGCGCGCTGAGCCACTTCCATGCAGGTTTCATCACCTGCCTACTGTAGCGGATTGGCGCGCGTCATGTGCGTCTTCTTAGGAACTGCGGCGCTCAGTACGCGTAGGCCATGCCGAGGGTGATCGCCTGCACGTCCGCCTTGACCTTGCCGGCTGCCATGCCGCCGACGCCGTCCCAGCCACCGGGAGGCGCGCCGTCCGCATGCTCGATGTCCGCCACCAGCGTGAGCTTCATGTTCGGCAGGATGAGCGCGGCCACGCCCGGCATGATGCGCATGTCGGACACGGAGGTGCCGCCGTCGGGCGAGACGGTCGCATTCTCCACGCGCACCGCGGGGACGAGCCACGGGTAGACGACGTAGGACAGCTCGCCGAACTGCTGGAAGCTCGTGGCCTTGAGGCCCGCGGCGTTCACGTTGTCGTGCGATTCGTAGCTCATGCCGCAATCGAGTTCGAGCGAGCCGAGCTGACCGCGCAGCGCGCCGCCGGCCACGTTCGCGTTGTCGCGGGCGAGGACGGTGCCGTAGCGGGACGAGGAGTGGAAGCCATAGACATCAATGGTCAACGCCGTCTCCGCCCACGGCTTCATCGCGTCGGGCACCGCGCTGCCGTTCTCGCCGTCCAGGCGCACGCCGCCGATCTTGTAGCCCACGTGGCCGTAGACGTTGTCCGGCGCGCGCGAGAAGGCGTTGGTGCCCTGGTTGATGCCGACCGAGTAGTTCAGGCTGCCCTCGGCGGTGCCGGTCAACTCGAAACCGTTGGAGTTGTTGAGGGTTGCCCAGGAGCTGTCCACGCTCGCTGCGCCGCCGAAGATGGCGGTCATGTTGGCCGACGTCAGGCGACCGTCCGCGAGGTAGGAGGAGTGCGGTCCGAAGCTGGACAGCGTCGGCACGAAGGAGCCGACCGTCAGGTTCAGGGCGTGCGCCGGTCCCACCAGATCGTTGAACAGGACGAGCGCATGCTCGATGGACAGGCCGGCGCTGTTCGCCGTCAACTCCGCGAAATACGTGACTGTTTCGCTGAGGTTGCCGCCGCCCCACAGGTGCGCTTCTTCGACGATGTGGTCAAAGACGACGGGAGCGCCGCCATCGGAGTCCGCACCAGCGCTCTGCGACATGGGGTGTAGTGACAGCGTGCCGTTGACACCAAAGGCAAAAGGCAGGTTCTGCGGGATGCTCGCCGGCCAGACCGCGTTCGGGAACACCTTCTTGTACGCCTCGCTGCCGAGCGCCAGCGGCTCCTGCTTGACGAAGTCGGCATCCGCGCCGGGGAAGCGGAAGCCATTGCGGCGAAACGCTTCGCCGAACGGGTTGAGCCGCGGATAGATGCTGTGGCACGTCGTGCAGCTGGTGCCGTACTTGCGCGCGAACGCCGGAATGGCGGATGCGGTCGACGGCATGGCGACGGATGCCGCGACAGCCAGCCCGACCAGCGCGACGACGTACGAACCCGGCAGGGCTCGCTGGCCCCCGCGGCCTTCGACGTGTCCAGATCGCCCCTCACGAGTCAGGAAGTTCATTGGATTCTCCATCAGTTGGCCGCGCAGAAGGCCAAGCCCCCCTTCCGTCCGCCGGTCCACACCACCATGGTGCGGCCCGACGCGCGTGCGGGTCCGCCGCAGCGTGACAGCAAGAACTGGGCCATGCGCAAGAATATTGTGAATCGTATCAGAATCCTGGCGGCGGAGGCAAAATGCGGGCGTCGGCCGCAGGCGAAACGGTCGCAACCTCGCGAGCCTGGCGTTGGCCGTCTCGCAGACCTGCAAGTCGGCCGCGCGGACGCGGCTGCCGGCCATTCGCGATTCGTGGGCGTTGGCCGCATGCTTGCAATGCGGGTGCCTGGCCATCGTCCCCTTGTCGACACGACGGCGGCGCCCGGAGGTGTGATGCGCGCAACCTTGGCCCTCTTGCTGCTGTTCCTCGCGCTGTCGGCGTGTCGTCGCCAACCGCCTGAGGACATGGATGATCTCGGCGTGGTGCCCGCCTGGTCGGCGACTGCGGAGGATGGGCGGCCGATCGGCACGGCGCAGCTGCGCGGCAAGGTCTGGGTCGTGAACTTCCTGTTCACGTCGTGCCCGACGTCCTGCCCGCCGCTCGCGCGCGCGACCGCGCAACTGCAGGAGCGCCTGCGCGCCTTGCTGCCCAAAGGGGAGCCGCCTGCGGTCCAGATCGTGTCGATCACCGTGGATCCGGAGACGGACACGCCCGAAGTGCTGCGGGACTTTGCCAAGAAGTACGCCGCCGACCCGAAGCTGTGGCACTTCGCGACCCTCGGCAACTACGACGCGACGGAGAAGCTGGTGACGGAAGGCTTTCTCTCGCAGGTGCTGCGCCCCGATCCGGCGCCGGGCGCCACCAAGCCCAGCGCGGTCGACACGGCGCACAGCCTGCACTTCGTCGTCGTCGATCAGCGCGGGCACATTCGCGGCAAGTGGGACAAGGATGCGGGCGGAATCGAGGCGACGCTCGCCGCCGTGCGGTACCTCGCCGACCTCTAGCCAGTTGACCGCCACCGGCCGCACGCGCAGAGTCATGGGCGACGGAGGCAGGCCATGACGGACCACAACGCGCTGATTGCCAAGCTGTCCGAGCGCTTTCGCACGCTCTCGGCCCTGATGTACGACACGGGCGTCGATCCGGCGCGCGTGGACGCCGAGATCGCGCCGTTGCTCGCCGAGGACGTCCTGTTCACGGACCCGTGGCAGCAAGGCAAGGGCCGCGCGAACTACCGGCTTGGCGCCGCGGGGTTCCACGCGATGTTCCGCTTCACGCTCGACATTGCGCAGGTCGGCGTCCAGCTGACCGACGACGGCAAGGAGGGCAGGGCGATCATCGAAGGCGTCATGAACTTGCGGCCTTTCGGCCCGTGGTACACCTATCCATTGCGCACGATCCTCATCTACGACTTCGTCGTGACGGACGCCGACAGCACGCCGCCGGGCATCCTGATCCGCGCCCACGAAGAGATGTGGAGCCTTGCCGAGATGATCGCAGCGCTGCCGGTCACGGGCTGGGTCTACCGCCGCGCCTTCCGACCCGCATTCAGCCGTGGTTTCCTCGTCGCGTCGTGGCTGAGCGCGCGGGCTCGCGGGGTGCTGCCGGACTTCCGCTCCCTCGATCGCCGAAACCGGTAGCATGGCTGCCGCGTCAAAATCCGTTATCCGTCAAAGGCTTCGCCGACGCAGCTTGACGTTGCCCCGCGGCATTGGCAGGTTCCGCACCACTTCATCCGCTAGGAGTTCCCCATGGCTGCCATGCTGCTTGCCCTCCATTCCATCGTGCGCTGGGCCGTCGTGCTGTTCGCGCTGCTGCTCCTGTCCCGCGCCGTGAATGGCGTGCGCACCCGGCGTGACTGGGCGCCGGCGGATCACCGCTTCGGGCTCGGCTTCATCATCTCGTTCGATCTTCAGTTTCTGATTGGTCTTGCGCTCTTCCACTTCAGCACGCTGACGCCGGATTCACTCGAGGGCTTCAAGGGCGCCATGCACGTCCCGGCCCTGCGCTTTTTCGCCGTGGAGCACACGGCTGGCATGGTCCTCGCCCTGGCGGCGGCGCACATCAGCTGGGCCAAAGGCAAGCGCGCGGCGGATGCGGCCAGGCGCTTTCGCACCGTGGCCATCGGCACCGGCTTGTCGCTGCTGCTCGTGGTGCTGTCGATTCCATGGCCGTGGATGGCGGTCGGCCGGCGTCTGTGGCCGTAGATTCAGCTACTTGACCGCGAAGTGGTCGACCCAGCTCGTCGCCTTGAGTGGCTCGCCCGTCAGCACGTGCAGCAGCCCCGAAGGCAGCGGCGTCGCGTCGATCCCCTCGACTTCCGGCCGGAAATTGCCGACCTTGTCCTGCCGGTTCACCGTGCCGACCTGCACCACCGCGCCCGTCTTCAAGTCGACGCGGTAGATGCTCTGCCCGTCGTCATCGCAGGACAGCCACAGCGCGCCGTCCGCCACGTCCGCGCCCTGGATGTGCACCGCCTGCTGCGACATCTGCAGCACCGGCAGCGGCTTCCAGCCGTCCTTCACGTCGTAGCTCAGGATCTTGTCGTCGCTGTAGTGGTCGGTCAGGTACGCCGTCATCGTCGTTTCGTCGACCGCGATGAACGACGCTTCGTGCTGCTTCAAGATGACGTGGCTCTTGTACTGCAGCGTCTGCGGATCGAACAGCACGACCGCCTGCTCGCCTTTGTTGAAATCGTCTTGCTCCACAGAGGCATAGAGCACGCCTTGCGCCACGTCGATGTCGCCGATGTGGTTGTAGCCGAGCGCTGTCACCGCGTCGGGCAGCGGCACCATGTTCTCGACCGTCTGCACGAACTTGTCGTCGGTGCGCCACAAGCCGCCGGAAGCCGAGAAGATCCAGCCGTCCGGCACGCGTGCGATGCCCTGGCTGTAGAACACGTCGACCGCATCGCTGGAGGTGACGGTCGCCGGCCAGATCTTGGCGTCGGCAGCTTCATCGGGCGCGGCGGCAACATCTTGGGCCGTCGGCACATCTGCCGCATCTTGCGCCGCCGCGGCATCCGCCGCCGGGTGTGTCGCCGCGGAGCTCGAGCAGGCGAGCAACCCCGCCGTGAACA
>CAIXAA010000235.1 GCA_903917305.1 uncultured Myxococcales bacterium
CGGTGGGCCTGGGCGACGACGAGATCGTGCAAATCCCGATTTTGACGGAGGAAGTCGATGGCGGCAAGATCGCCTGGCTGCCGGGCATGGTGAACTCGCTGGTCTATGGCGACCACATGGCGATCCCGAACCCGTACGGCCCGGTCATCGACGGCTCCGACCTCTTCGCGAAGTACCTGCAGGATCACCTGGCCTCGCCGCTGCACCAGCTCGGCCATGACGGCAAGGGCTTGCAGGTGCACCTGATCAACGACTGGAGCGGCTACCACATCATGGAAGGCGAGGTGCACTGCGCCAGCAACCCCGAAGGTCCGCCGAATCCGAACATGCACTGGTGGGAGGTGGTCCGATGAACCGCTTGAAATTTGCTGCTTTTGTCGCCATGACGTTCTGCGCCGTCCCCGCCTTTGCCGCCACCGGCAACGGGGTCGCCGCGCAACTGCCGGCTTCGGTTCGCAGTTCGTTGCTCAGCGCCATCCACGGCTACCGCACCAGCCACGCCTCGGCGTTCGCCGCGGTCGCTGCGGTGCGCGGCTGCTCGAAGGAAGGCTACCGCAACAACCGCAACCCGGTGCCGGAGTGCGCCCGCGAGCTTCGCGCCCTCGGACCCGGCGTGCTGCTGCCGATGCTCGATGCGCTGATCTCCGGCGCGCCGCGCGGAATGGCGCAGACGCCGGCGGAACAGCGCGCGCTGACCTTCGGTCTGTGCCAGGCGGTCGGCGTGCTGCGCGCCCCGGAGGCCCTGCCGGTGCTGCGCGCCGTGCTGGAAACGGCGACGGATGCCGACGTGCAGCGCGCCGCGGCTGAAGGGCTCGGTCGCTCCTGCGGCGCGAGCGAATGGCAGCTGTTGACGGCGCACACCGCTGCCGGCGACGCGCTGGAGACGGCGGCCATCGCGGGTGTCGGCGTATGCAAGCGTCCGGCCGCGGCCGAGCACCTGGCCGCGCTGCTCACGGCGCACCCGGCGCCGGCGCGTGCGGCGACCCTCGCCCATGCCCTGGGCATTGCCGCGTCGAGCTGGTCGTGGCAGGCGCTCGGTGCGGCGCGCGCGGCCGACGCGATGGCAGCACGCACGACGGCAGCCCGCGCCCTGGCGCCGGCCTTCTTCGCCTACCAGGGCGAGGCGCGCAAGTCGGTGGGTGAGGCGCTGCAGATGGCAGAGCACCCGAACACGACTGCGCTTTTGCAGGATGCCGGCCAGCACGCCGATGCCAGCGCAGTCGCCGAAGCGCAGCACCTCGCGCAGCGCATCGCCAAGCACGCCCATTAGGCTGCGCGCAGTGCCCGGCCGCCGGCGACCTTGGGACGCCGACGAGAACACCTCGTCGGCGGTCCGTTTGCTTGCTGGTTGGGTCGCCAAGCTCACCGATGCGGATTCGCGGCGACGCACAGCGAACAAGTCGATCGACTTGTTCGCTGGTGCCTCTAGCCCGGCTGCGGCAGCACGCCCCACGTCTCCACCGCATAGCGCCGGATCGTGGCATCGCTGGAAAATGCGCCCATGTTCGCGACGTTCAGAATCGCCTTGCGCGTCCACGCGTCCTGGTCGCGGTACACCGCTTCGGCGTCCAGCTGCGCCTGCGCGTACGCGGCAAAATCCGCCAGCACCACGTAGGGATCATTCGGCGACAGCAGCGCCTGCATGATCGGCCGGAAGCGGTCCGGCTCGCCCGGCGAGAAATGGCCACCGGCGATGAGCGCAATGCAGCGCGTCAGCTCCGGATCGGCGCGGCAGATGGCTTCGGGCTGGTACTGGCGCCGCAGCGCCGTCACCTCGTCCGCCTTCAAGCCGAACAAGAACAGGTGCTCGGCGCCGACCTGCTCGGCGATCTCGATGTTGGCGCCGTCCCAGGTGCCGATGGTCAGCGCGCCGTTCAGGGCGAACTTCATGTTGCCGGTGCCGGAAGCCTCGGTGCCCGCGGTCGAGATCTGCTCTGACAAATCCGCAGCCGGAATCAGCTTCTCCGCAAGCGACACGCTGTAGTTCGGCAGGAACACGGCCTGCAGCCGCCCCCGCGCCTCGGGCTCGCGCGCGATCGCCGCCGAAACACCGTGGAACAACTCGATGATCCGCTTGGCCGCCACGTAGCCCGGCGCCGCCTTGCCGGCCATCAGCACGGTGCGCGGCAGGGCCTCCAGGGCGCGCGGATCGCCGCGCCGGATGCGGTCGTAGCGCACGATCAGGTGCAAAATGCACAGCAATTGCCGCTTGTACTCGTGCATCCGCTTGGCCTGGCAATCGAACAGGGCATCGACGTCCAGCTCGATCTGCTGCTCGGTGCGCACGAAGTCGGCCAGCCGCGCCTTGTTGCCGCGCTTGATCTCCGCCCAGCGCTGGCGAAACGCCGCGTCCTCCGCGTGCGGCACGAGGCCGCGCAGCAGGTCGAGATCGCGGATCCAGCCCGGACCGATGACGCTGGTGATCAGGCTCGACAGCGCGGGATTGCACTGCGCCAGCCAGCGCCGCGGCGTGATGCCATTGGTTTTGTTGTGGAACTTTCCAGGCTCCAGCCTGGCGAAGTCGCGGAACAGCTGCTTTTGCAGGATCTCCGAGTGCAGCGCCGACACGCCATTGACCGCGTGGCTGCCGATGACCGCGAGGTGCGCCATGCGGACCTTGCGCTCCGGCCCTTCCTCGATGAGCGACACGCGCTGCAACAGCCCGACATCACCAGGGAAACGCGCGTTGACCTCCGTCAGGAAGCGCGCGTTGATGTCGTAGATGATCTGCAGGTGGCGCGGCAGGACGCGGCCGAGCAGCTCCACCGGCCAGCGCTCCAGCGCTTCGGGCATCAGCGTGTGGTTCGTGTAGGCAAACGCGCGCTTGCACAGGCGCCACGCCTCGCTCCACTCGACGTCCTCGAGGTCGACCAGCAGGCGCATCCACTCGGCAATCGCGATCGCCGGGTGCGTGTCGTTGAGGTGCAGCGCGACGCGGTCGGCCAGCTCCTCCCACGGCTGCCCCTCGGACTTGTGGCGGCGCATCACGTCCTGCAACGTCGCAGAAACAAAGAAGTACTCCTGCTTCAAGCGCAGCTCGCGGCCCTGGTGCAGGTTGTCGTTGGGATACAAGACCTTGGAGATCAGCTCGCTGTCGTTCTTGTCCTGCACCGCATGGATGTAGTCGCCGCTGTTGAAGTGATGAAAGTCGAATTCGCGCGTGGACTTGGCCGCCCAGAGCCGCAGCGTGTTCACCGTCTCCGTGCCGTAGCCGGGCACCAGCATGTCGTAGGCCATCGCCATGACGGCATCGGTGTCGACCCAGGCGTGGCGCACGCGGCCATCGGGGCCCATCGTGCGCTCGACGCGGCCATAGAAATGCACGGGTTGCAGGCGATCCGGGCGCGGGATCTCCCACGGATTGCCGGAGCGCAGCCAGTTGTCGGGCGACTCGACCTGGCGCCCGTCCTCGATGTGCTGAAAGAAGATCCCGTATTCGTAGCGGATTCCGTAGCCGATCGCCGGCAGATCCATCGTCGCCATCGAATCGAGGAAGCACGCGGCGAGGCGCCCGAGGCCACCGTTGCCCAGGCCGGCGTCCCACTCCAACTCCTCGATTTCCTCGAGGTTGCCGCCGAAGTGCAGCAGCGCTTCGCGGCTGGCGTCGGCCAGCTCCAGGCTCAGCAGCGCGTTGCCGAGGGTGCGCCCGACCAGGAACTCCATGGAAAGATAGCAGACCCGGCGCAGCCTGCGCTCGCGCGTGTTGCGGCGCGTCGTCAGCCAGCGCTCGATCAGGCGGTCGCGGCACACGAGCGCCAGCGCGTTGAACAGGTCGCGCGAGTCGGCGAACGCCTCTTCGCGGGCAAGCGACAGGCGCAGGTGGCGGCCAATGTCGCGCTGCAGGATCTTGGCGGTCTCGGTCATCTGTCCTCGTTTCTTGGTCTTCAGGGTCAGGCTCCGGTTCCGGTTCGCGTCCCGGTTCCGGTTCCTGAGCCGGAGCCGGAGCCGGAGCCGGAGCCGGAGCCGGAGCCGGAGCCGGAGCCGAATGAAGCCTAGCTTACGCCGTCCACGCCGCCGCGGTCCAACCCACGCCGCGCTTGCACCGATACCCGCCCAGCCCGTACCCTGCGCCCCGCATGCAACCGCCGACCAACCAACGCCGCTTCGACTTCGAGGGCCTGCTCCTGTCGCTGGAGCACCGCGCTCCCGTCACCGTCCTGGCGACCGCGGAGGCCGGCGTCGTGCCCTTCGTCGTCGCCGCGCTGCGCCACCGCCTGGACCGGCCGCTGGTGATCGTCGTGCCCGACGAGAAGCGCCTGGCGCACATGGTCGAAGGCCTGCTGGCCTTCGAAGGCGAGCTGTGGCCGGGCCTGACGCCGGTGCTGCCCTTCGAGGCGAGCGATGTCTCGCCCTACCAGGATCTGACGCCGACGCGCCAGTTTGCCCAGCAGCGGCTGGCGGCGGGCTACCGGCTCAACCTCGGGCTGGGCGTCGCGGCCGTGGTCGTGACGGCCGAGGCGCTGCTGCACCGCACGCTGTCGGCGACGGCGCTCGATCGGGCCACCGCGATGGCCTCGACGGGCGCCAACCTCGACACCGTCGAGTTGATGGAGATGCTGGTGGCCGGCGGCTACGAGCGCACGCCGATCGTCGAAGATCCAGGGACTTTCGCGCCACGCGGCGACGGCATCGACGTCTGGAGCCCGCTCTACGACAGCCCCGTGCGCGTCGACATGCGCGGCGATGACGTCGCTTCCATTCGCTTTTTCGACGCGGAGACGCAGGCTGGGGCGGAGGATGCCGGCGCCGGGCACCTGCTCGACCTGATCCTGCCGCCGGTGCGCGAGCTGGTGCTGACGCCGGCGTCGATCATCGCGGCGGAGGGGCGGCTGACGGATCTGGCCAACCAGCTCGACGTCGGCAATGTCGAACTGCGCGCCATCCTGGACGAATTGCGCGAAGGCCATGTGGTGCCCGGCATGGAGGCGCTGCTGCCTGCGCTCTCCCCGGATCGCGCGACATTGCTCGAACTTGCGCCGGCTGGCGGCAGCGGTCCGGCGCTGGTGGTGCTCGACAACCCGGACGCCTGCATGACGGCGCTGGATCTGGCGTGGACGCTGCACCGCCAGCACCACGACGATGCGCGCAAGGCCGGGCGTTTCGTCTATCCGCCCGAGGTGTTGCTGGCGACGCCGACGGAGGTGCGCGCCCAGCTCGAGCGGCACACGCGCCTGCACGTGCGGCCGTTTGCCATCTTCGAGGACGCGGCGACGCCGACCTTCCAGCTCGATGTCGGCTCGAACCGCGAAGTCGCAGCGGAATTGCGCGATGCCCGCGGCCGCGACGAAGGCCTCGTGCCGCTGGTGCGCCGGGTGCGTCAGGCGCGCAAGCTTCACCAACTGGTCGTTCTCGCAGCGCATTCCGAAGGCGGCCGCCAGCGCCTCGCCAGCATCCTGCGCCACTACGGCGTGGGCTCGGAGTGCCACGAGGGGCCGTTGCGCCCGGCCGACATCGCCGATCTGCGCATCCGGCGTGATCTCGATACGTTGCTGGTGCTGGGCGGTTCCGGCGAGGGCTACCACATCGAGGCCCTGCACCTGCTGGTCATCGACGAGAATGAGATCTTCGGCGCCAAGGCCCAGAAACCAGAGCGCAAACGCCGTGCAGCCGGTGGCCAGCTCATCCGCGACATGGCGGAGCTGCGCGAGGGCGACTACGTCGTGCACATCGAGCACGGCATCGGGCGCTACGTCGGGCTGACCCGGCTGGAAGTGGGCGGCACGGAACATGATTTCCTGCTGCTGCTCTACAAGGAGGACCAGCGCCTCTACGTGCCGGTCACGCAGCTGGAGCGCGTGCAGAAGTACACCGCGGCGGAGGACAGCGCGCCGCAGCTCGACCGCCTGGGGCACGATCGCTGGCAAAAGGCCAAGCGCCGCGCGCGCAAGGCCGTCGTCGAAGTGGCGATGGAGCTGGTCAAGCTCTATGCCGAGCGGCAAGCGCGCCCGGGCCATGCGTCTTCGCCGCCCGACGAGCTGTTTCGCGAGTGGGAGGCCGCCTTTCCGTGGCAGGAGACGCCGGACCAGCAGCGCGCCATCGACGAGGTGCTGGCCGACCTCAGCACCGCGCGGCCGACCGATCGCCTCGTGTGCGGCGATGTGGGCTACGGCAAGACCGAAGTGGCGATCCGCGCGGCGGTCAAGGTGGCGCTCGACGGCAAGCAGGTCGCGGTGCTGGTGCCGACCACGGTGCTGGCCGAGCAGCACCGCCTGACGTTTACCGAGCGTTGTCGCGGTCTTCCGGTGACCATCGACTCGATCTCGCGCTTTCGCAGCCCGGCCGAGCAGCGCGACGTGCTCGAGGGCCTGTCCAAAGGCACGATCGACATCGTGGTCGGCACGCACCGGCTCCTCAGCAAAGACGTGATGTTCCGGGATCTTGGCCTGCTGATCATCGACGAGGAGCACCGCTTTGGCGTCGGCCACAAGGAGCAGATCAAGAAGTGGAAGAGCCACGTCGACTGCATCACGCTGTCGGCCACGCCGATCCCGCGCACGCTGCAGCTGGCGACGCTCGGGCTGCGCGATCTGTCGCTGATCGCGACGCCGCCGGAGAACCGCAAGTCGGTGCGCACGGTGGTGTGTCGCGGCTCGGACGACGTGATCCAGGAGGCGGCCGAGCGCGAGCTGGCGCGCGGCGGGCAGATCTTCTACGTCTGCAATCGAATCGCGCGCTTGCCGGAGATCGCCGAGCGACTCAAGGCCCTGGTGCCCGGCATTCGCCCGGTGATCGCCCACGGCCAGATGGACGAGCAGGAGCTGGAGGAGGCGATGCTCGCCTTCATGCGGCGCGAGGCCAATGCCCTGCTGTCGACGACGATCATCGAGTCCGGCCTCGACATCCCCAATGCAAACACGATGTTCATCGAACGCGCCGACACGTTTGGCCTGGCGCAGCTCTACCAGCTGCGCGGCCGCGTCGGTCGCTCCTCGGTGCGCGCGTACTGCTACCTGATGGCGCCGGAGCGCGAGCGCATGACGGCCGATGGCGCCAAGCGAATCGCGGTGTTGGAGCGTTTTTCGGAGCTGGGCAGTGGCGTGCAGATCGCCACGCACGACCTGGAGATTCGCGGCGCCGGCAACATCCTGGGCGAGGAGCAGTCCGGACACATCGCCGAGATCGGATATGACTTGTACGTCAAGATGTTGGAAGAAGCGGTCGCCGAACTGCGCGGCGACGATCTGGGCGCGCCGGTCGATCCGGAGATCAAGCTGATGCTGACGGCGTACCTGCCGGAGCGCTATGTTCCCGATGCGAATCAGCGTCTTGCGGCGTACAAGCGCCTGGCGGGCGTGCGCAACGAGGAGGAGCTGGACGTCGCGGTGCGCCAGCTGGTCGACCGCTACGGCCGCCTGCCGGAGCCGGCGCAGGCGCTGATGGAGACGCTGCAAGTCCGCGTCCTTGCGATCGCCTTGGGCGTGCAGAAGGTCGAGCAGGGGCCGACGCTGCTGGCGCTGACGCTGCACGAGAAGGGGCTGCTGCAGCCGGAGTCGCTGCTGCCGCTGCTGAACGTGCGCGGCTCGCCGTACCGCCTCTCGCCGGAGATGGTGCTGCAGAAGGCGTGGTCCAAACGCGAGCAGGAATCGCCCATTGAAGCGACCAAGGACGTGCTGCGCACGCTGCTGCGCTGCGCTGCCCACCCGGAGTCGATCACGATCGACATCGAGCCGGAGACCGTGCAGAGCGTGCGCCGCGACTCGCCGCCGCGCCTGACGGGCCGGCGCCGCGTGCTGCGCTAGAAGAACGGCGCGCTGCCGTCTTTTTTCCCCCCGCCCGCACTGGACAGGATTGTGCGCAATGGCACACTGGAAACGTGTGTCCGGCGGTCAACCGCGGAGGAATCATGAGAAACGTCACAAACTCCTGGCACGCCTTCGCCTTGGCCGTGCTCCTCGGTCTGCTCGCCATGGTCCTCGGTGCTGGACCGGCCTTGGGCGGCATCGCCGGCACCAAGCACGACCTGTCGCAGAAGGGCTTCAACACCACGCAGATCTGCATCTTCTGCCACACGCCGCACAACGCCAACGCGTACGTCCCCGGCTCGCCGCTGTGGAACCACAACGTGACGTGGTCGACCTTCACCACGTACGCGAGCCCGACCTTGAACGCGGTGCCCGGCCAGCCGACCGGCACGTCCAAGCTCTGCCTGTCCTGCCACGACGGCACGGTGGGCATCGACGCGTACACGAACAACGCGGGCTTGAACTTCATCACCGGCACGGCGCTGCTCGGCACCGACCTCAGCAACGACCACCCGGTGTCGTTCCTCTACGACGCCGCGCTGGCGACCGCCGACAAGGGCCTGGCCACGCCGATCGACGACAAGTACGTCGATGCCGCGCACAAGCTCCCGCTGTTTTCCGGCCAGCTGCAGTGCGCGTCCTGCCATCAGGTGCACGACGACACCAACGGCAAGTTCCTGCGCATGTCGAACTCGGGCAGCATGCTGTGCCTGACCTGCCACCTCAAGTAGCGAAATCCGCGAACCCGCACCGCTTGCGCACGTGGTAGGCCTGTGCCAAGTAGCGCGCGTGGGCTATCCTGCCCGCGTGCTCTTCTTGCGCGAGGATCCGACATGCGCTGGCTCACGCCACTCCTGCTGATGTTGACGTTGCTGACGGCCTGCGCCAAGCCGGAGCGCCCGCATCCCGGCGGTCCCGGCGCCGAGGCGCAGAAGGCCAATCCGAGCCTCGAGAACGTGCCGCGCGCCGCGCCGAGCGCCAAGGACTCGCAGCTCACCGCCGAGCAGAAGGCCGTGGTCCTGGCCAAGATCGGCGATCGCTCGATCACGCTGGGCGAGCTGGAGGCGCGCCTGCAGCAGGAGCCGCCGGTCGTGCGCAGCCAGTTCGCCAGCGTGCAAAAGCGCAAGGATTACCTACAGAAGCTGGTGCAGTTCGAGGTCCTGGTCGCCGAGGCGCAGCGGCGCGGGCTGGACCGCGATCCGGACGTCGTCGAGGCGCTCAAGCAGGCGATGGTGCGGCGCTACCTGCAGGACGAGGTCAAGGACGACGTCAAGCCGGAGTCGATTCCCGAAGCGGACTTGAAGGCGTACTACGACAACAATCCGGGCCTCTACCACAAGCCCGAGCAGGTCGAGGTCAGCCACATCCTGCTGGCGACCCAGGCCGAAGCCGACAAGATTGCGGGTGAATTGAAGGGCGCTTCGGAGGGCAACCCGGCGCGGCTCGTGGCCTTGTGGAACGACTACGTGGTGCGGCTGTCGCTGGACAAGGCGACGGCGCCCTACCTCGGCTCGTTGGGGCTGCTGTCGCGCGAGCCGCCGGTCCATGCCACGCCGGCGGAGCTGGAGCGCCTGGCGGCCGTGCCCAAGCCGGTGCTCGACGCGGCGTTCGGCCTCGCGCCGCTGACGATCGGTCCGGTGGTGCAGACCGAGCACGGGTTCCACGTGATCATGGTGACCTCCAAGAGCCCGGCGGTGCAGAAGACGTTCGAGGAGGTCAAGGACTCCATCCGCGCGAGGATCGTCAAGCGCGAACGGGACTTGCGCCGCGAGAAGGTGCTGGCTGACTTGCGCGCCAAGGCCAAGGTCGAGGTCAACGACGACGCGGTGCGCCTGCTGCCGGCTCCGCCGGTGGAGCGCGCCGGCATGGCGCCGCCGGGAGCGACGCTGCCCGCGGCGCCGGCGCAAGAGGAGTCGCATCCATGAGCCGCTGCGGATTCGCCTTGATTCTTGCAATGTTCCTTGCCACGCCCGCATTCGCGGCGGGAAATCCTCCGCGCCGCGCAGCCTTGCCAGCGGGCTACATCGACGTCGAGGGCATCGTCGCGGTGGTCGGCGACCAGATCATCCTGCAGGGCGACCTGCGCCGCGCGATGGGCAGCCACCAGCAGGCGCAGTCCCTGGTGCCGACCGACGCGGAGCGGCCGCGCAGCGAGCGCGACCTGCGCCTGCAGACGCTGCAGCAACTGATTGACAATGCGCTGATCTTGAAGGCAGCCAAGGATCTGGCGCTGACGGTCGAGGACAAGGAGGTCGACGCGCAGCTCGCCGGCACCAAGAAGAAGAACAACTGGACCGAAGAGGAGTTGGAGGAGGCGGTCAAGAAGCTCGGCTTTGCCAACCTGACTGCCTACCGCACCCACGTGCGCCAGGAGCTGCTGCGGATGCAGATGTTGCGCGTCAAGTTGGGCAGCCGGCTGCGCGTGACCGACGAAGAGGTCAAGCGCGTCATCGACCAGGAGCACGAAGGCGGCAAGACCGAAGAGGAAATCCGCAGCCGCCACATCCTGGTGCTGGTGCCGCCCGACGCGAGCCCGGTGGACGTGGCGCGGCTGCGCGAGAAAGCCTGGAAGATCCATGACGAAGTGGTCGCGGGCAAGCGCAGCTTCCCGGATCTGGCCGAGGAGTACAGCGACGATCACGGCGCGGACAAAGGTGATCTCGGGTACTTGCGGCGCTGGACGCTGGATCCGACCTTCTCCGGGCGGCTGTGGAAGATGAAGAAGGGCGAGATCTCCGGCGTGGTGCAAACACCGTTTGGTTTCCATATCATCCAGATGGTCGACCGCCGCAAGGCGCCGGTGAAGGATGCCGAGGTGCTCGAGCAGTACGTGCGCGCCCGGCTGTCCGAAGAGCAGTTCACGCGGCTGTACAAGACCTGGATCGAAGAGCTGCGCGCCGCGGCCCACATCGAAACGCGCATGTGACGTCTGCGGCCGAGAAGCTTGACGATCGCGCGGGTTCGCGTAGGATCTACTGAACATCTGTTCCGTGGCGCGCCGCCGCTTCTGCGGGCGTCGCCGCGCGAGCCGTGCAGCGAGAACCCCATGCAGCGCCCCCCTGACCTGACACGCCGCGACCTGACGCCCCGCCAGCAGAACATCCTGGACTTCGTCGCGGAGTACCAGGGCGAGCACGGTTTTCCCCCGTCGATTCGGGAGATTGGCGAGTTCTTCGGCATTCGCTCCACCAACGGCGTGAGCGACCACCTGCGCGCGCTCGAGAAGAAGGGCGTGCTCAGCCGCACCGAGCACCAGTCGCGCTCCCTGCAGCTGGTGCGCGACGTGCCGGACCCGGGGCAGGCGGCCAAGACGCAAGCGCAGCAAAAGACGGTGGAACCGCGCCGTGGCGCGCGGCCGGCGCGGCCGGTGCCGGTGCACGGCCAGGGGCCGACGGTGGTGCCGATGCTGGGCCGCGTCGCGGCGGGGCAGCCGATGCTGGCCGTCGCGGAGAGCGAAGACACGGTGGTGGTCGACTCCTTCCTGCTCGGCGGACCGGGCGAGGTGTTCGGGCTGCGCGTCGTCGGCGAGTCGATGATCGATGCCGGCATCCTGCCTGGCGATTTCCTGTTCGTGCGGCGCCGCAGCGTCGCCGAGTCGGGCGCCATCGTCGTGGCGATGATCGACGGCGAGGCGACGGTCAAGCGCTTCTTCCCGGAGGGCGACGTCCTGCGTTTCCAGCCGGAAAACAAGGCGATGAAGCCGATCTTCGTGCGCAAGTCCGACTTCGCGCAGTGCGACCTGCTCGGCACCGTGGTCGGCATCTACCGCAAGCTCGTGTGACGCCGGTGACGCGCGGCAACATCCCGCATTTCCTGCCTTATCAGGGCAGCAAGCGGCGCCTCGCGCCGGCGATCCTGGCGGCGGCCGGCCCGCGGCACTTTGCGCGGCTGTTCGAGCCCTTCGCCGGCTCGGGCGCGCTCACGCTGGCCGCCGCGCACGCGAACCTCGCGGATTCCTTCGTGCTTGGCGACTCGCTGCAACCGCTGGCGACGCTGTGGCGGCGCGCGCTGGCCGACCCGGACGGGCTGGCGGCGGCCTACGCGGCGCTGTGGCAGTCCGCGGACTACGACGCAGCGCGAACCGATTACAATGCCTCGGGAAATGAAGCGGCGCTGCTCTACCTGCTGGCGCGCTGCGTCAAGAACGCGCCGCGCTTCAACCAGGCGGGGCACTTCAACCAGTCGGCGGATCAGCGGCGACGCGGCGTCGGGCC
>CAIXAA010000236.1 GCA_903917305.1 uncultured Myxococcales bacterium
CCGCCGTGAACGTCGGCGACGCCGGCCCTACGCCTGGCGCCGTCGTCTCGGACTGCCAGTTCACGCGCAACGGCTGCGAGTCCGTGTGCGGCAACCTGTATCGCTCCTGCTCGGCGACATGCAGCGAACTGGGCGGATCGCTTGGTGCGGTCTACAGTTCGCAAGCACACTGCGACGCGATGACCTCGCCGGTCGACATGCTCTCCAAATGCAGCCTGCTCGAGTCCGCCACCGCGCAATACATCCGCTGTTGCTGCGAGTGAGCCCCGTGAGGAACTCGCCCTCGCACGAGGAAGATCTCGCCTACGTGCAGGCCGCGTCGCGGCCGGCGTCAGGAATCCCGCGAGCAGGGGGGCGAGCACGCGGCAAGCAGGATCACGACGGACCACACGCGCACCACCGTGGGAACGTCACGCTGTCGGATGCTCACGCTTGGGCCGGTGTCTACGTCTCCGACTCGGCAAGTCTTCGCATCTAGAAGCTTGATCCCAGCGCCACGCCCATCGTGTTCGGAGCGACCAATGTTGGGCTGACCTGCAGGTTCGCGAGCACGTCGGAGCGCTCTTCCAGCCAGGACGCTGCCTTCCTGAGCACCGGCATGTCGTCGGCGCCAGCAAAGACGAGGGCGAAACCGGCGACGGCCCCGAGCAGGCTGCCGGTGAGGTAGGGCCGGTAGTCGTCCGCGCCAGCCAGGTACGCCGTGCCCGCGCCGGCGAGGCCGCCCGCGAGTGTTCCTAGGTCGAGCATCAGGCCGCGCCCCGCGCTGAGTTCGCGGTCATGGACCAGCCGTTCGCCCGCCCAAGCGCCGCCGAGGGCGCCGATGCCGAGCAGCACACCGACCGGCCCGGGGTCGTCCGACTTTATGTAGCCGAGCACCGTACCGCCCGCGAGGATGCCCAGCAGCGACGTGGCGTGGATGGCCTCCGCGTCGCCCCAGGACAACTGGTCGACGCGGGCAAGGTTCAGGCCGCCAAAGGCCCCGCCGGCGCCGCCGAGCAGCAGCATGGCGGGAAGGCCGCGTTGCGCGTCCTTGATGCTGTCGCCACTTGCGACCATCCAGAGCGTCATGCCCAGGAACATACCGAGATCATGACCGACACCCATGGCGTTGGCCTCGCCCGGCCCGAGGTTCGCGCGGCCGGCCCAGATGTGGGCGGCGCTCATCTCCGCGATGCTGAACAGCGACGCCATGCCGAGGATCAGATCGGTGTCGGCTTTGTTGTCGGTCAGCAGCGCCGCCAGATAGACGCCGTGCAACGCGCCGCGCGTGCCGCCGTAGTAGCCGAGGTTCGCCTGGCCCCACGTCGAGCCGTCGCGGGTCAGGGCGTACGGGATGCCGAAGCTCGCGCCCGCTGCGAGCATGTACCACCCGACCAAGGCGCGATCGTCCTGCGTATGCAGGACCGTCGGCAGCGTCACGCCGTAGAGGCCCAGGCCGAGCAGCGTCGTCGTCGTCAGCGTCAAGGCGCGACCGCCCTCTGTCCGCTGCGTTTCAGTCGGCTCGGCGGGCAGTTCGGCAGCCATCCCACGCGCCTGCGGCGTGGCGGCCGGCGCGGGCGTGCGGCGCATGCGCGCAGCGATCGTGCGGGCCTGGGCGCGGACGCGCGGCGACTCGGCCTTGGCGGAGAGGCCGTCGAGCTCGGTGAGGCACTCGGCGACCCGGCCGGCTTCGCAGTCGGCGACGGCGGCGTCGAGCGCCATTTCCTCAGTATCGGCAAGTGGTTCTGCAGCCGGCAGCACGCGCGGCCAGACAACCGCGACGACCAGGACGGCGAGCACGCGCTGGACGGACGGCGACAGGACGGATCCCAGCAGCCCGAAAGCCTGAATCCGCGTGCGTAGACATGAAGACGGCCTTCGCCTCTCAAGCATCTGACCCTCGCGATGCTCACCGGCCCCGGCAGCGCCTGGCCTGCACGGAGGCCAAGTCTGGGCCGCTTCCCTGCGCATGTCGAGCCAGTTTCAGGAGGTTTCGACGCCATCCCGTGCGTGTCCCGCCTGAGCGGCCTCCCGCCGGACCTGCCCAGTCCGATGACCGCGACGCCGTCGACGATCCGCAGTCGCTCCACTGGATCACGCAGCAGCTGCCGGGGGTGTCTGCTCGACGCGTCGAAAGCGGACGCGGCAAGCCAAGTTGCCAATCTTGGCGCAACTTATCAATGTCACCTGCAATTCACGCCACACAAGACCCGGCTGCGGACCCATCGGCCGGCGGCGACTGCGCTTGTGCCACCAAGTGCCAGCCGATTCAGGCACGGACCGGCGACATCTGACGTCACTTGTCGCGACATGCTCCGGCATCGTCGCGACTTCCATCCTGGTCCGTCCGCGGCCGGCCGCCAGGAGCGGGCCTGTCACGGCTGGGAAGGCCCGCCTCCGCATACCCTGAATGGAATGGCGCTTCTCGGGATGTCGACGTGCAAGTCGCGGCCACATAGCGGCCACACGGGAGCAAGCTCCCGCGTAACCGCTTGGTTCTACAGCTAGAAAATCAGTGGAGGCGCCGGGAGTCGAACCCGGGTCCGGAAATGCTCTACGATGCCGTCTACGTGTGTATCCCCATGATTTATACCGTTTCCAAGTCCCCCATGTGGCAAGGTCCATCGGAACGGGCCCGGAAAATCTCGTCCATGCGCGCCCAGGCGTCGCTCACAGACCAGCCCACCTGTATTTCGACTTCCAGATTCGGCAGGCGCAATCTGGAAACCGTCGCAGTTAGTTGTTTAAAGACTAAGCAGCGAGAGCAAGTTCAACGTTGTCGTTGGCACTTGAGTGTTGCCTCTTTTTGACGCGGCCGGAGGCACCGCGACACGCAAACATCGCTTCGTCATCCCCGTCGAAGCCGTTTCGCCCCCAGTGGGATTCGGCCAAGCGCACAGCCCGGTCGCCATTGCAGGATAGGACGCGGGCCGCGCAAGTCAAACCGGGGCCGGGACGTCGCGCAGCAGCTTCATGTCCAGCGGCGGCAGATCGCCAAGCAGCGCGCCCAGTTGCTGGATCGCCAGGCCATTGCGCTTCTGCACCTTGCGCGCCAGGATGAGCTCGTTCTTGAGCGAGTGCTCCCAACCCGTCAGCTCCGTCACCGTGACCTGGTAGCCGTGCGACTCGAGCACGAGGCCGCGGATGACGTTGGTCAGATGCGCTCCAAATTCGCGTCGTTGAATCGGATGCCGCCACAGCGGCCCCAGGCTCCGGTGCACCGCCGAGCCGCCCTGCAGCAGCCGCGCCACCTCCGCCTGGCAGCACGGCACGACCGCGATCACCGGCGCCTGCGTGTGGATGCCGTGCGCGATCGCGTCATCGGTGGCTGTGTCGCAAGCGTGCAGCGCCACAACGAAATCGGCCTGGACGTCGGCCGTCAGCTCCGCCAGCGGCTTGTCCAGGAAGCGCATGCGGTCGTAGTGCAACCGCTGCGCCCGCTCCTTGGCGCGCGCCACGAGGTCCGGACGCACCTCCACCGACAGCACCTCGCCGCGCTTTCGCGGCGCGAAGTGCAGCTCGTACAACACGAATCCCAGGTAGGCGTTGCCCGCGCCGGCGTCGAGCAGCTTCGGCTCCGCCACGCGCTCGAACATCGCGTCGAGGTCCGGCCCGAGCATCCCGGCCAGGTGATTGATCTGCTTGAGTTTCCGATGCGCGTCCGCGTTCAGGTCGCCGGTGCGCGTCAGCAGGTGCAGCTCCTGCAGCAGCGCCGCCGACTGGTCCGGCAGCAGCTCGCGGCGCACGTGCTTGGCGGGAACGGCGGTGCGCTCCTTGGCGCCCTGCCCCTTGGTCTTGCTTGTCATTGTTGCCTTTTGTCGAGCTGTCAGCGGTTGTGGTCGGCCGAAACGGCCTCGGTCGCGACGCGCAACCGCTGGGTCAGCACGCGGATGATGCCCCGGGCCAGCGCCGGGTGCAGGTCGAGCAGGTCCTGGAAGTCGTCGCGAGAAATCGCCAGCAGTTCCACGTCCTTGATGGCACGGACGCTGGCACTGCGCGCCGACTGGTCGAGCAGGGCCATCTCGCCGAAGCACTCCTTGACGCCCAGCACGGCCACGCGGTCGCCGCCGCGCAGCACCTCGACCTGGCCATCGAGGATGACGTACAGGTGGTTGCCCGGCTGCCCTTCGGCAAAGACGAGGTCGCCGGCTTCGACGTGCAGGTGTTGCACGATGTCGGTGATGGGCAGCAGCTGCTCTCCGCTGAGATCACTCAGCAAAGGCACGCCCTTCAAGACGAACACCATGTCCATCGGATCGCGCCCCACCACACCTCCCTCTTGCTGCTGCTTGCGGCCCAAGCGGCCGCCACTGACGTTGCCCGCCTGCGTCCAATGCCACACGCGACCGAGCCACGGCTCGACGTGGCCCAGCATAGTTTCCAGGTCCGTCGCCGTCGAGAGGTTGCCCCCCGCCATCGTGTCCATCGGCGCAAAAGCGCCCGAGAGCCCCTCGTTGCGCTCCACCAGCGTCACGAACGGCTTCAAGGCCGGGTCGACGATGTGCTGGTCCAGCAACTCGATGGCCGTCGAGCGCGTGCGCTGCTGCGGGCTGCGGTAGTGCAGGTACGCCCGGTGCATCGCCGCGCGCGAGTGGATCATGCCGAGCAGCCGGAAGCCGCGCACATCCGCCTGCAGGCGCAGCGCGTGCAGCTCCGCCACGAAGAACAGGTGCCGCTGCGTCAGCCCTTGCGCGTGCAGCTCGATCGCCTGGTAGCGCTGCAGCCTCTCGATTTCGCCGATCAGGTGGCTGCGCACCCAGTCGCGCGGCGGCCGCGGCGCGTCCGGCTGCCGCGCGATGCGCCACAGCGCCAGGATCGCGTGGCTGCGTACGAGGCTGTCCGGCATGTCGGTCTCGGTCATCAGCAGCTGCACGGCCTCCGGCGTCGCCATGCGCTCGATGATGCGCAGCAGGCGCAGCTGCACCGTCGCCGGCGGCGGGTTCGTGCGCAGCCGGTGCGCCACCGGGTTCAGCAGGCCGCGGCCGTAGCGGCTCAGCGCATTCGATGCGCCCTGCACCAGGTCGCCGCGCGCCAGGCAGTCGATGAGCGGATCGATGAACTCCGGCAGGCCAATCTGCCCCATCGAAATCACGGCGTTGGCCCGCACCAGCGGCGAGACGTCCTGCAGCATCGGCACGAGGTCCAGGCTCTGCGCCGTCGCGAAGCCGCCGGTGATGAAGGCCGCGCGCGCCCGTACACTTGTGACTTCACTGCGCATTTCGTTGCTGACGCTCTTCTTGGCGTCGTCCAGGAAGCCGTCGGCGCCCGCGTTGCGCAGCCACATGTACGCGAGCCGCGCCACACCGACGTCCGCGTGCTGCAGGAAGGGTGCAATCAGCGGCGCCATGCCCTTGTCCGGGTACGCGCCCAAGAGGCGCAGGACCTCGCGCAGCACCGGTGGCGCCCGCTCCTTGGCCAACATCCCGAGCAGCAAGTGCTTTTCCGGTTGCAGCCCGAGGTCGTTCATCGCCTCGAGCGCGCGCCGCGCCGCCTCCGCGTCGTCGCCCCGGGCCACCGGCATCAGGTCTTCAACGCTCACCGGCAGACGCGATTCGCGCACGATGTCGATGGCTTGCAGGATGTCGCGCGGGTCCTGGGACTTGAGCTTCTGCCGCACTTCGTTCATCGCCGTCCGCACCAGCAGCGCGCGCGTCTGCGGGTCGGCATCGCTGTCCACGCGGCGCGCGCGCAGGCCCTCGAACAGGGCGCGGCGGTAGTGCGGGTTCATGGAAAGCCCGATGATAACTGCGAAAAGACAGGCGATGATCGCCGGCGGGGCCAGCAGCGCCAGCGTCTCCTGCGTGGGATGCACGAGCAGCAGGACGAGCGAGACCGACGCCGTCGCGATGCGGTAGATGACGCCGTCGATCAGCGTCTTGGCGCGCTCCCCCTTGCGGGTTTCCAGAGGCATGACGAGCACTTGCATGGCATTGCGCGCCAGGGCGAACTGGCCGATGCGCTCCGCGAAGGAGGTGCCGACCAGGACCCAGAAGCCGCCAGCGAGGCCGCCGGACGCCATGAGGAAGTACGCGGTGCTGCCGGCGCCGACCGCGACCGCGCTGGCGGAGATCGCCATGCCGATGCCGACGAGGCGCACGATGCGGCTGGTGGCGAACAGGGCGACGACGAACGCCACGGTGTTCGCGATGCCGTAGTACATGCCGAGGAAGTTGGCCAGGGCGTCGCGGGAGTAGCGGAGCTTGAGCTCCGAGCTGAACTGGAAGTCGAGGATCAGCGACGCGACCTGCAGCAGGAACACGAGCAAGGCGAGGCGCGCCAGCAGCGGCGTGGTGAAGATGCTCTTGAACCCACGGCCGATTTCACGCAGCGTGCTGTGCACGAAGCCGGAGGACACGGGCCGGCGGTGCGGATCCGGGTGCAGCAGGTCGGTCTCGACGGTCACATCGACCACCGCCGCCGACAAGGCGCGCACGATGGGTCCGACGCGGATGAGCGCCCACAGCAGCAGCCCGAGGACGAGCCCCATCAAGTGCCGTGCATCCAGGACCTTGAGCAGCAAGCTGACCAGACCGCCGCCCGCCGCCGCACCGAGCGTCGACACCGCCGCGAGCACCGGAAACAGCCGCTTGCCCTGCCGCGCCGGCACCAGCACCGTCGTCATGTTCCAGGTCTGGATGAGCAGGAGCTGCGAGATGCCGGTGCACCAGACGAGCTGCACCAGCGCGATCCCCTTGGGATGCAAGGGATAGAGCAGGTGCAGCACCAGGAAGGAGACGACCGCGACGAGCAGCAGGCCGACGAACCGGCGCACCAGCGAGATCTTCTCGATGACCGCGACGTAGCCGATCGACACGATGGCCGTGAAGATCGCGGAGCCCAGGAACATGTAGGGCAGCATCGCGATCGTGTGATCGGTCAGGAACACGGCGCGCGTGAAGGTCGCGACGATGACGGATGCGGCGGTGACGACGGCGAAGAGTGGCGCGACCTTGGCGAGAACGGCGCGATCGGCGCTGCGCAGCGCGAACAGGCGGCGCAGCATGGTGCGTTGCCAGGCGCTGCCTTTTTGCCCGGGGACGGGCACTTCGATGCTGTCGCTGCTGTCGGCCGAGGTCATTGCCTTCCACGTAGCACTGCGCGGCTCGCTGGCGCCCCCGCGGTTGCTGCTACTTCGCACCTGCGCTTCACAACGGCAAGCGCTACTTCACGACGGTCGGCGTGCCCGTGGCCAGGCCCGCGAGGAACTGCAGCCACTGCCGGTGCGTGGTCTGATCATTGAACGCAATGAAATGACCGTCATACGCCGCGCCGGTCCGGCTCGTCTTGGGGTCGTTCGTGTGCTCCACGGTGACACCGGTGATGGTCGCCGCGGTCAAGGCGACGTTGCCGGACAGCGGCAACTGGCCGACCGCCATCGACAAATCCGCGATGACATCGAACCAGGTCGGCAGGTTCGCGGCGATGTCCGGCAAGCCGAGCGTGCCACCCGTCGCCGCCGCCAGGATGCGGCTCGTCGCCGGCGGGCAGTAGCTGTCGTTCAGGCCATAGGTGTGCAGGACGTGCAGCGGCGCGACCGGCGCCTTCGCGTAGAACAGCGGCGCGTAGATGAGCGGATCGCTCGACTCGAAGTACATCTGCAACAGGTTGAGCACCGGATGGAATTCGTCGAGCGCCATCTCCTGCAGGCCGATGCGCAGGCCGACCGAGGCGTCGTACGGCAGCTTCTTGCCGAGCAGGCCAAAGACCAGCGAGCCGCCCGCGCCCGACAGCACCGAACCCGCCAGCGGCTGCGCGTACGGCAGCGCCATCGGGCCGGTGGTCCCGCCTTGCGAGTGGCCCATGTAGGCGAAATGCTTGGTGTCGAACTGCACGGCGCTCGCCGGTCCCGGCAACGGCTTGTTCCAGCCCTTGGCCCAGCGCAGCAGGCTGTAGTTGTCCGCCGCGCCCTGGTAGAAATTGCCGCGCGACGCCTGCGGATTGCCGAAGTTGTAGAACAGCGGCCCCGGATCCGCGCTGCCGTCGCCGCCCTGACGCGGGCCGTGCATCGGCTGATCGATCGCCAAGGTCGCGTAGCGAATGGCACAGCTGTCGTCCTTGCAGCCATCCGGCAGGATGCGCGCGACATCCGTGGCGATCGAATCGACCGCGGAGCGGAACGAGCCACCGGTACCGTGCCCGAACACCAGCAGCGGCCAACCAGCCGTGGGCATGACCGCATTCTTCGGGATCGTCAGCGCCATGCACACGTCTTCGTTGTCGACCAGCGTCGGCTTGCCGGCCGCGTCGAGGGCCAGGCCGCCGCCCTGCTGCGTGTACGGCCGCTGCGCGGGGAAGCCCGATTGGAAGATAGGCAGGCGAATCTTGGCGTGAATCTCATAGAACGGCGCATTGGCATCGCCGACGCAGGCGCGCGGGTCGGCCATGCCCAGCATCGCCTTGTCGGTCTTGGCCCAATCCGGCGTCGCGCAAGGCGAAACCGTCGTCTTGCTCGTGCACAGCACCGGCTGGCCGGACAGGGAGAGCTGCGGCGGCAGCACGCTCGCCGCCAGGTCCGCCAGATCCTTCGTGTGCGCGCGGGGATCACCGGTCGTCATCACCGCCGCAGCGATGAGCTTCGAAGCCGGGAAGGCGGAGCCGGTCTTGGCGAGCCACGCGCGCAACGGCGCATACGCATCCCAAGCCGCCTTGAGGCCCGCGTCGGTCGGCGCAGCGACGCTTAGCAGCGCAGCGAAATCAGCGGATTGCACAGGTGGCCCCGAGCCGTTCTGGCCGGCAGCCAGGCTGATGCCATCGGTGAGCAGCAGCGCGTACGGCGTGTTCGGCTCCAGCACTTCCGACCAGCGCGCGTGGACATACAGCCAGTTGGCGCAGATGTACTTGTTGCGGCTGGCGTCGAAGTGGACGTCGCCCGGGTCGATCGGCACGGTCACGCCGGTATTCAGGTTGAGGAGGCGCACGGTCGCGTCGGTGCCGGTCGTCGTCAAGGTCGCCGGATCCACGGAGCGCGTAAAACGCACGTAGAATGCCGAGGTCAGCCCCCAGCCGCTCGCCAGCTGCCCCGCGTGCGCGGGATCGGGGAACTGCAGGCCGTCCTTCATCGCCGCCAGGACGCGCTGCACCGGATCGAAGCCGATGAGACCCGGTCCCGGGAACGGGTGATCATCCACCAGCAGCGTCGCGCCGGAGCGCCGGATGTCATTGGGGAACGGCAGGCTGTAGAAGTCCGCCGCGACGCCGGTGCGCGGGATGACGACCTGCGCCTGGAAGGGCAGCTTGGCCTCCGCGGCGTCGTAACATTCGACGCCGGTGTACAAATCCGGGTTGAGCGTCAAGCTGCCGGGCACGCACGTCTTGCGCGTGGTGGAGCACGTCAGGCCGCCCATGCAGTCCGATTGCGCCTTGCACGCGCCG
>CAIXAA010000237.1 GCA_903917305.1 uncultured Myxococcales bacterium
CTGCTTGTCGAGCGGCAACATCGGCTGCAGCATGGCAAAGGTCGAGATGCCGGCCTCCTGCAGCTGGCGCAGCGTCTCGATGCGCTCCGCGATCGGCTCGGCGCCCGGCTCCACCAGCGCGCGGATGCGGTCGTCGTCCGAAGGAATCGAGAAGCCCACCGCCGCCTGCGGGAACTGCGAGAGCAGGTCGATGTCACGCGCGACCAGCGAGGAGCGCGTCAGGATCACCGGAATGAACCCCTCCTCCAGCAGCACTTCGAGACTCTGACGTGTAATCTGGTACTTGCGCTCGATGGGCTGGTACGGATCGGTGATGATCGGGCTCATGCGCACGATGCCGGGCTCGACCTCGCGGCACTCGCGGCGCAGCACCTCGGCGGCGTTGATCTTGACGTCCGCCCACTGCCCCCAGCGCGCCTTGGGCAGGCCTTCGAGCCAGCGGCTCAGATCGCCGCGGTGACCGGCATAGCAGAACGGGCAGCCGATCATGCAGCCGACGTACGGGTTCATGTAGTAGACGCGCGGCGCTTCGGGCACCAGCACGCGATCCACCTGCAATTCGCGGACATGCACCCGCGCCGACGACGCGATCGCGTCCGTGAGCACAAGCTCGCCCTCGCGCGCCGTCACGCACGCGACGACGCTCTCCATCAACTGCAGCTCGTCCGCCCGCAGCGCCTGGGAGTGGCGGTCGATGCGGTCCAAGATGCTGTAATAGACGTTGAAATGCTCGGTGTGGGTGAAGCACGGACGCAGCGGATCGATGCGATCCAGCTCCACCGTCAGCGTGCCGCCCGGGCCGGAGAAGACGAGCGAGATGCCTTGCTCGGTCTCGATGTCGAAGATGCTCCAGCCCGCAGGCAGGGCGCCATCGGCCGCAAGGGGCTCGAAGAACTCGACAAAGCGTGTATGCAGGGTCTCGTGGACGCGGACGATCGCCAAGGAAGCCTCCGCGGGCCAGCCTAGCGCAGACCTTGCGCCAGGGCGAGCAGGACGGCGAGGATGCGCGCCGACAACCACGGAGGCCGGGGATGGACACGAGCGAGAAAGTGCGCCGAATCGCCGAGGTGCTGGACCGGCTCTACCCGGATCCGCAGGTGCCGCTCGACCACAAGGACCCGTATACGCTGCTGATTGCCGTGCTGCTCAGCGCGCAGTGCACGGACAAGCGCGTCAACCTGGTCACGCCGCAGCTCTTTGCCCTGGCGGACAATCCGGCGGACATGGTGGGGCTGGGCGAGGTGCGGATCCGCGAGATCATCCGGCCTTGCGGGCTGTCGCCGCAGAAGGCCAAGGCGATTCATGGCTTGTCGCGCATCCTGTGCGAGCGCTACGGCGGCAAGGTGCCGGCGGACTGGGAGGCGCTGGAGGCGCTGCCGGGCGTCGGGCACAAGACGGCCTCCGCCGTGATGTCGCATGCCTTCAACATTCCAGCGTTTCCCGTCGACACGCACATCCATCGGCTGGCCGAGCGCTGGGGGCTGTCGAGCGGCCGCAACGTCGTGGAGACCGAGCGCGACTTGAAGCGGCTGTTTCCGGAAAGCGAGTGGATGCGCCGGCACTTGCAGATCATCTACTTCGGCCGCGAACACTGCCCGGCGCTGCGCCACGACGCGGCGACCTGCCCGATCTGCTCGTTTGCTGCGTAGTTACGGGGGCGTCTGGCAGGTCGGCTGCGAGCCGGTACCCGGGGTGCAGACGTCGCCGGAGCTGCACTGCAGCGAGGTCTTCCACGGCCCCCATGCCGGCGTCGAGCTCGTGCACTTGTTGGGGCTCGTCCCGTTGCAACCGTAGTACTGGTTGCGCTTTTGCACGGCGTCGCCGCCCGCGCTGCACTGGTACTGCGTGTCGACCACGGTCGTCGTGTCGCACACCGTCCCCGCCGGTTGCAGCGTCTGCGTCGACACGTTGCAGCACACGCCGCTGGTGCAGCAGTTCGGATCGGCCTGCACGACGCAAGTACCTGAAACGCACGCCGCCATCTGGCAGACGCCGGGGGGCGGCTGGACGCCGGCGCAGTCCGCGTCGCTGCTGCAGCAGCCCGCCTTGGGCTTGCCGACGCAGGCGCCCTTGGGATCGCACGCGTCGCCCGTCGTGCAGACGTTCGTGTCGTTGCAACTGCCTATTTTGATGGCCCACGCCGAGGTGCTCTTGACCGGGTCGCAGACCTTGCAGCCAAAGCTGCCGTCCGCCACCGCCGCCGTCGCCACGCAGACGCCACCGATCAGGCACTGGCCGGCCGCAACCGTCCATGCTGCCGTCGATTTCGTCGGATCGCACGATGCGCACGCCGCCGTCGGCGACACGGTGCCGCTGCTGACGCAAGCGCCATCAATCAAGCACTTGTTCGGCGTCACCGCCCAAGCGAGCTGGTTTGTCTTGGGGTCGCAGGTGCCGCAGCCGTTGCTCGTCGGGTCGGGATCCTTGGCGTTGAAACATTTGCCATCGATTTCGCACTTGTCGACCTGCAGCTTGTGCACGCAGCTGCCGTCCGATGGGTCGCAGACGTCCGTCGTGCAAGCCAATCCGTCGTCGCAGTTCTTGGCTTGCAGCGAGCACGATCCGGCGGTGCACGTGGCCGGCTTGCACGCCGTGCCGCCCGTGCAGTCCGCGTCGCTGGTGCAGCAGCCGAGGAACGGAATCTGCTTGCAGAATCCCTTGTCGCACGTATCCGTCGTGCAGTCGTTGCCGTCGTTGCAGTCGACGGCGGTCGAGCAGCTGCACTGGACCGCGTAGTCGTCGCAGCAGTTCTTCGCGGCGACGCAGCCCGCGTTGCAGTGGCAGGCGCCGTCCTCGACGAACTGGCCGCACAAGCCCTTGCAGGACGTGATGGGCGGCTTCTGGACATCGACCGGCGGCGTCCCGTCGCTGGAAAGCGCGTCGGCATCGTCGGTTGCATCCGCCTGCGCGCCGTCGACTGCGGCAGCATCGTTGGGCGCCGCGTCGGACAGGACATCGCCGAGCTCGCCCGCCGCGTCCTGGCCAAACGTCCACGGCGTCGTGTCTGCGGCGTCGTCGCCCGGCGTGAGCGAGATGTCCGCCAACGTATAGACTTTTTCGGGCTTTGCCGCGCTCGAGCACGCAGCCGTGAAGCTGGCGCCGAGCAGGACGGCAAGCGGCAGAATCGAACGACACGACGGGGACATGGCCGGACCTCCGCCGCGGAGTCTACAAGACCGCCGCCGCAGACGCGAGAATCGCGGCACTTGCGGGAGCAGCGGGCTAGGGCGCGGCCTCGCCGTCCGCGGAGTCCTCGTCGGGATCGTCCGTCAGGTCCTGGCTCGGTGGCGACGGACTCTGCGTTTCGGTCGGCTCCGGCGTGACTTCATCGGTTCCCGGCGGCGTCTCCTCCTGCGCGGTGGCTGGCGCGGCTGCGGAGGGCGGCGAGGACGGGGCCGGCGCTTCGCTCGTCGGCACGGCTTCCTCTTGCGGCGCGGCCGGCATGTGCGACACCTGCTGGGCGGCACCTCCGCAGCAAGCGAGCGTCAAACTCAGGGAAATCAAGCTCAAACGCACGATCATGCTGCCTCGATGGCCACCAGCGCTGCCGCCCTTCGCGGTCTGTCGCACGCGGGGCGGTCGCTGTCAATTGCGCAAACCGCGAGGCCGCCCTCTTGTTCCCGGTGCGGCTCGCTGCCACACTCGCCGCATGAGCAAGGTCGCACTCCCCATCGCCGTTTCTTGCCTGGCGCTGCTCTGCCTGGCCCAGCCGCTGAGCGCCCATCCGATTGACGAAGTGAAGGCCAACGCCGTCGTCGATCTGCGCAGCACGGACCGGCAGAACTTCGCGCTCACCCTCTACTTCGAGCACCGCCACCTCGAGGAATACACGCGGATCGTGCGCGCGCTTGGGCTCGCGCCGGAGCGCGATCGAGAAGAGCTGGCGCGCAACATGCGGAATGCCTTCTCGTTTGCACCGTGCACGGTGGGCCAGCCGGCAGTGGGGCCGCGCTTCACGGAGGAGGCGGGCGGCGCCTTCGTCGGCCTGCACTTCGACCTGCGCTGCCCGCGCCAGATGGAGAACCTGACGCTGACCCGCACCGCGTGGCGCCAGAGCAAGACGCGCACGACGCTGTACGTCAAGCTGCAAGTTGGCGATGCGTCGCCGCTTCAGGTGCTGATTCCGCCGCACACCGCATCGATGACGCTGCCGTTCGACGCCGCTACGCCGGTCATCGCGCGGGCGGAAGGTGCGCGCGTCCGCCCGCAGGCGCGCGACACCGCGCAAGGGTCCCTGCCCAGCGATCCCAGGCCGATCGCCGACTTTCCGCCGCTGGTGGCGCGCGGGCACACCGTCCTGGCGCCGCCGCGCGCGATGCTGCTGGCCTGGTCGCTCGAAGGCATGCTGCACCTGCTGCTCGGCCCGGATCACCTGCTGTTCCTGTTGACGCTGGTCATCGGCGCCTCGCGGTCGCGGTCGCTGCTGTTCGGCGTGACGGCCTTCTCGCTCGGCCACCTGACCGCGATGACGATGGCGCTGCTGATGCACTGGCCGCCGGTGCCGGGGCTCGACATCGTGATCGGCGGAACGATTGCGTTTTCCGCGTGGAAGGCGCGCACGATCGAACAGCAGCCAGAGTGGAAGGTCGCGGGCCTGGCGCTGGTCTTCGGCCTCATCCACGGCCTCGGCTTCGGCGCGGGCCTGCAGGCCCTGACCGGCGGCGTCGACAACGTGTGGTGGCCGCTGGTCAGCTTTGGTTTCGGCCTCGACCTCGCCCAGACCGCGTGGGTGCTGGTCGGCTGGGGCGTGTGGCAGACCGCGCGCCGCTTCGTGGCGCCGCACATCGGCGATCGCGGCATCCCGCGCCTGCAAGTTGCTGCATCTGCATTGCTTTTGTGCTGCGGCCTGGGCGCCGCGGCCCTGGCTGCGTGGCAAGGCCGCTAAGGCGATTGGGGCAGCATGAACGAACCTGCGCGCCAAGCTGAGGCCCGGATTCTGGCGCGCGCGGACCTCGGCGTCCTGATTGCGCACCTGAAAGCCAATGGTTACAATGTCATCGGCCCAACGGTCCGCGAAGCTGCGATCGGCTACCACGCGATCGCCTCGGCCGACGACTTGCCCATCGGCTGGACCGAAGCGCAGCAGGGCGGCGGCTACCGCCTGCAACCGCGGGAAGACAAGGCGGTCTTTGGCTTCACGGTCGGTCCGAACTCCCTGAAGTCGTTCCTCCTTCCCGCGGAGGTCTCGCTGTTCCAGGCC
>CAIXAA010000238.1 GCA_903917305.1 uncultured Myxococcales bacterium
AGGCGATCGCTGCATTCAGGCACACTTCGGCAGTGACGCGCTTGTCGCGGCTGCTGATGCCGGCGGTGACGGCGACGCGCGATCGTGGAACCCCGAGCAACTCCGAGAGAAACCGCTCGAGCGCCTCGTTCGCCTTGCCATCGACGGGCGGCGCTTGAATGGCGATGCGGATGCGATCGCCGTGCAACCCCAGGACCGCACTGCGTTTGGCACCCGGCTGGGCCCGCACCGCGATCTGCACGGCGCCATCCTTGCCAGAAATCGCCACGAATTCAGGACTTGGCACCGCCGGGATCCTTCACAGCAGCCGCTGTTGGCCCTCGTCCGGCTCGCCGCGCTGCAGCTGCGGCAGACCGAGGTGCTCATAGGCGCGCGCCAGGGCGATGCGGCCGCGCGGCGTGCGCGCGATGTAACCTTGCTGAATCAAATACGGTTCATACACATCTTCCAGCGTGTCGCGCTGCTCGCTGAGCGCCGACGCCATCGTCTCGATGCCCACCGGACCGCCGCCGAAGGTGACGACAAGGCGATTCAGGTAGCTGCGGTCCATCGGATCGAAGCCGGCGCTGTCGACCTCGAGGAGCTCCAGGGCGGCCGCGGCGATGGGCGCGTCGATGTGGCGCTGGCCCTTCACGTCGGCGAAGTCGCGGACGCGGCGCAGGAGGCGGTTGGCGATGCGGGGCGTGCCGCGCGACCGGCGGGCGATTTCCAGCGCGCCGTCGGCGGTCAAGGAACAATGCAGAGCTTCTGCAGAGCGCGCCACGACTTGCGCCAACTCGGCCGGCGTGTAGAACGCCAGGCGCGCGACGTACCCGAAGCGATCGCGCAGCGGTCCGGTCAGCAGGCCGGTGCGCGTGGTGGCGCCGAGCAAGGTGAAGTGCGGCAACGGCAGCTTGACCGTGCGCGCGTGCGGCCCGTCGCCGATGACGATGTCGAACTGGTAGTCCTCCATCGCCGGGTAGAGGTTCTCCTCGACGACCATCGAAAGCCGATGGATTTCATCGATGAAGAGCACATCGCCTTCGCCAAGCCCGGTCAGGAGGCCCGCGAGATCGCCCTTCTTTTCGATGGCCGGCCCCGACGTCACCACGAGGTTCGAGCCCATCGCGCCGGCAATCAGGTACGCCAGCGTCGTCTTGCCGAGCCCCGGCGGGCCACAAAACAGCATGTGATCAAGGGTTTCGCGCCGCGTTCGCGCCGCCTGGATGAAGACCTCCAGGTTGCGCAGGATCGGCTCCTGCCCGACGTACTCGGCAAAGGTGCGCGGCCGCAGCGCGCGGTCGTAGGTCTCAGGCGGCGTGGCCTGCGGCGTCAGCGGATCGTCGGGAGTGCGCGTGTTCAGGGTGGTCCTCCGCAGCCGGCAAGGCTACCCCGGCCGACGCAGCAGCGCCAGCGAGGCGCGTAGCAGCGCGTCGAAGTCCGCGTCCGGATTGGCTTTCAACGCCATGTCGACCGCCGCGTCGGCCACGGCCGGCTTGTAGCCCAGGTTGCCGAGCGCACTGACGAGATCGCGCGCCGTGCCCGCCGCCACCGGCACCTGCGTCGGCGTCTGCGCGCCGGCGCCCAGCTCGATGGCCAGGCGGTCACGCAGCTTGACCACGATGGTCTCCGCCAGCCGCTTGCCGATGCCTTTGGCGCGGGTCAGCTGCGCCACGCGGTCGCCGTGCACCGCCGCGACGATCTCCGCCGGCGTCAGCACCGACAGCAGCGCGAGCGCGCCTTTGGGCCCGACGCCCGGCACCGTGAGCAGGCCGCGAAACACGTCGCGGCCGGCCGCATCGGCGAAACCATAGAGCAGCAAGGCGTCTTCGCGCACGACGGTGTGCACCAGCAGCTCCACGTCGCCGCCGAGGTGGTGGCGGGCGAGGTCGCGCTCCGAGCAGAAGACCAGGTAGCCGACGCCGTGCACGTCGACGACCAGCGATTCGGCGTCGAGGGCCTGGCAGATGCCACGCAAGTAGGCGATCAAGAAGACCTCCGCGAGCGCTTGCCGCCCGCTGCGGCGACCAGCGCCAGGTAGTGGGCACGCGCCGGTGTCAGCGCCGCGGGCGGCGTCACAGCGGCCACGGCGGTCGGCCGCGCCACCGGCAGCACCGAGCCGCGCAGGTGGGCAATCGCCACCGCCAGCGCGTCGGCCTCGTCCTCGCCGGGCAAATCCTTCAGCCCCAGCAGAATCCGCACCATTTCGCGCATCTGCCCCTTCTCGGCGCGCCCCGTGCCGACGATGCGCCGCTTGACCAGCGCCGGCGGGTACTCGTGCACCGGCAGCCCGCGCTGCGCGGCCAGGGCGATCGGCAGCCCGCGCGCCTGGCCAAGCACCAGCGCCGTATGCGGATTCTCGTGGACGAACGCCGCTTCGATGGCGAGTTCGCACACATCGTGCCGCGCGAACAGCTCCTGCAGTTCGGTGAGCAGGGCGCCCAGGCGCTCCGCCAAGGGCGCGCGAACGTTCAGGTTGATGCAACCGCTGGCGATGTGGCGCAGGCCGGTGCCGCGCGGCGCGAGCACCGCCCAGCCCATCTTGCGCGAGCCGGGGTCGATGCCGAGCACCGCGCTGCTGCCTGTCCCATCCTGCGCCATCGCCGCCACCACCTTGCC
>CAIXAA010000239.1 GCA_903917305.1 uncultured Myxococcales bacterium
GTGCGGTCGTGAACGCGAAAGGGTGAGGGCATGGACGACCGGCAACTCGAACACCTGCGCTGGGAGAACGAACTGCTGCGGGCAGAGGTGCGCGTTGCGCGTGAAGCCGCGGATATCACCGCAAAAGCCGTCGTCGACCAGTTCGAGCAGACCGAGCTGGTCCTGCAGCGCTTCGAGAGGGCCAATGCCGAGCGCGTCGCCGTGCTGGACGCGGCGACCACGGTGTCGATCATCGCGGCCGGCCTCGACGGCGTGATCCACGTGTTCAACCGCGGTGCCGAGCGCCTGCTGGGCTACGCCGCCGCGGAGATCGTCGGGCGTCTGGATCCGCACGTGTTTCACGTCGCGCACGAACTGGTCGCGCGCGCCGAGGAGCTGACGCAGGCGACGGGCGCGCCGGTCGGGCCCGGCGGGGTGCTGATGGCGCTGGCGCAGGCGCGCCGGACCGAGCCGATGCGTTGGACCTATGTGCGCAAAGATGGGACGCCATTCCCCGCGGAGGTGTCGGTGACGCTGCTGCAGGGCAGCGACGGCTCGGTCTCGGGCTTCCTGTGCGCCGGCACCGACCTCACCGAGCGCGAGCGCGTCCAGGCCGAGATTCGCACCGCGCTCGAAGCGACGGAGGAGGCCAACCGCACCAAGAGCGCCTTTCTCGCCAACATGAGCCACGAGCTGCGCACCCCGCTCAACGCCATCATCGGCTACAGCGAGATGCTGATCGAGGAGTGCGAGGACGAAGGCAAGGACGATTTCATCCCGGATCTCAAGAACATCCGCACGGCCGGCAAGCACCTGCTCGGGCTCATCAACTCCGTGCTGGACCTCTCGAAGATCGAGGCGGGCAAGGTCGAGCTGGTGCTCGAGGCCTTCCCGGTGCGCGAGCTGCTGGCCGAGCTGGCCACGCTGTCCAAGCCGCTGGTCGACAAGAACCGCAACAAGCTGGCGCTGCTGTGCCCCGACGACATCGGCGACATGACGAGCGACATGCTGCGCCTGCGGCAGATCCTCTTCAATTTGCTGAGTAATGCCTGCAAGTTCACCAATGCCGGCACCGTGACGCTGAGCGCCGAGCGGTCCTTGGTCGAAGACACCGAGTGCATCGAGTTCCACATCGCGGACACCGGCATCGGCATGACGCCCGAGCAAGCCAGGCGGCTGTTCACGCCGTTCGTGCAAGCCGACGCGTCGACGACCAAGAAGTTCGGCGGCACCGGATTGGGGTTGTCGATCAGCAAGAAGCTCTGCGAGTTGATGGGCGGGGCCATCTGGTTCGACAGCGAGGAGGGCCAGGGCTCCGTGTTCCACGTGCGGCTGCCGGCGGGCCAGGAGCGCGTGCCGCGCAAGCCGATGCGCGGACCGTCGCTGGCGAGCATCCCGGTCGTGCCCCTGCACCTTGGGGCGGCGCCGCCGCTGCAGGGCACGCTGCTGGTCATCGACGACGACCCGACGGTGCGCGACCTGCTCGGGCGCCTGCTGACGCGCCAAGGCTACCGCGTGCTGGAGGCGTGGGGCGGCGAGGAGGGGCTGCGCCAGGCGCGCGAGCACCAGCCGGACCTCATCGTCCTCGACATCCACATGCCGGATCGCGACGGTTGGTCCGTGCTCACCGAGCTCAAGGCGAACCCGGGGACCGCGGGCATCCCGGTGGTGGTGGCGACGATCGTCGAGGAGCGCGAGAAGGGGCTGGCGCTGGGCGCCGCCGAATTCGTGCTCAAGCCCGTGGAACGCGACTCTTTTCTGGAGCTGATTGCCAAGTACCTGACGCAGCCCTGAGGTGGATGGATGGTGAAGATCCTGCTGGTGGAAGACAACGAGATGAACCGCGACATGCTCTCCAGGCGTTTGGAACGCAAGGGGTATCAGGTCGTCATGGCGGTCGATGGCTTGGAGAGCGTCGAGATGGCGTCCGCCGAGAAGCCCGACCTCATCCTGATGGACATCGGCCTGCCGGGCATCGACGGCTGGGAGGCGGCGCGGCGCATCAAGGCGGACCCGCTGACCAGGCACGTGCCGATCATCGCGCTGACGGCGCACGCGATGTCGGGGGAGCGCGAGCGGGCGCTCGAAGCCGGCTGTGACGACTACGATACGAAACCATTCGAATTTCAGCGGCTTTTGGAGAAGATTGCGAACTTTTCGGCGCAGTAGCGCCTAGCGCTTGCCCTGCACCCGCGCCTTCAGCTCGGTCTGCGTCATCTGGCCCGCGGGCACCACGACCTGGACCTTGTCCAGGTCCTCGACCGACATGTCCCACATCTTGAGCGCGGCTTGCAGGCCGTACAGGCTGTGGCGCTCCGCCTGCGAAGGCGGCGGCAGGGGCGCGCTGGTGGCGGACTCCTCGCCCAGCACGGTCGCCAGCCGGTCGGTCGCGGCGCGCAGCTGGCGGATGCCGGCGACGGCAATCTGCTCCTGAAAACGCAGGGCCAGGGGACTTGCCGCGGCCAGCAGCTTCTCGAACACGTCGCGCGACAGCTCCAGCGCGACGACGGGCTCCGCCGCCACCACCGTCGCCGAGCGCGGCGAGCGATCGACCAGCGCCATCTGCCCGACCACCGCGCCCGCGTGCAGCGTCGCCACCGTGCGCGGCCCGGCGTTCGTGGTCTTGACGACGTCGACCGAGCCGGTGGCCAGCACGAAGCAGGAGCGGCCCGGCGCGCCTTCGCGGCACATCACCGCGCCCTTGGCGAACTCGTGCGCGGCGACGACCGAGACGAGCAGCTTGAGCTCGGCATCCGGGTAGTCCTGGAACGACGCAAGGGCGCGGAGGTTGAGTCGAGACATGGCGTTCCTCGGTCAGTCGCCCGACAGGCGCGACCAGATGCGCGAAAACAAGGAGTCTTGGGCTGGAGCGGCCGCAGCCTCGGCCGCGTCCTGCTGCTTGGGCGCCGCCGCCGCGTGCGCTTCCGGATGCAGCCGCTTCTCGATGCGATCGTCGACCGCGCGCAGGCGCCGCGTGACGCCTTGGATCACCGCGCCGATGATCGCCGCGGCCGCCGACGGGCTGCTGACGCGCAGCCGGAGCAGGCCATCGCGGCTCAGCTCGTAGATCAGGGCGTTGCTGACCGCCGTGACGGTCGTCGAGCGCGGTGCCGGATCGACGACCGCCATTTCGCCAACGATCTCACCAGGCTGCATCTCGCCGATGACCGTCCGCTTGCCTGAGCGATCCGTCAGTTCCACCGACAGGTGGCCCTCGACGACCACGACCATGGTGTCGCCGGCCGCGCCTTGCTCGAAGATCTTGGTCGTGGCGGCGACGCGGCGCGGGCGCAGGACCGCACCCAGGGCATTGCACTCGTCGTCGCTGAAGGCGCTGAACAGGTGAACCCGGCGCAGCACCTCGTAGTTCGTCGCCATGCCCTTGTCCCCTCGTGGCGTTGTCGGGCCAGCGCCGCGCGGCAGCCTAGCACCGGGCTGGAAGGCCCGCCAAAAAGGCGACCTCCTTGAAGTTGCCGCACAAGCTTGCGCCCGCAGCTGGGCAGTGCTGTCATGCCCGCCCTGGCGCGGTCTGGTCCGATCGCCAGCACTTCCGAGGTCCTGCCATGACCGCCACCTCCGGCGCGATCCTCGTCGTCGACGACACCGAGTTCAACCGCGACATGCTTGCGCGCCGCCTGACCAAGCACGGCATGACGGTCGTGACGGCGGAGGACGGCCAGCAGGCGCTCGACCTCCTGGCCAGCCAGCTCTTCGACCTGGTGCTGCTCGACGTGATGATGCCCGGCATCGACGGCTTCGAGGTGCTGCGCCGCGTGCGTCAGACGCACTCGCCCGCGGATCTGCCGATCATCATGGTCACCGCCCGCGACGCGAGCGAGGACATGGTCGAGGCCTTCAAGGCCGGCGCGAACGACTACGTGACCAAGCCGCTGGACTTCCAGGTGGCACTGGCGCGCACCAAGACGCAGCTTGCGCTCAAGCACGCAAATGTGCAGCTGATTCTGCAGATGGCGGAGATCCGCAAGCTCGCCGCGGATCTCGAAGTGCGCAATGCCTTCATCCGCAAAGTTTTTGGCCGCTACCTGACCGAGGAGGTCGTGGAGAGCCTGTTGGAGACGCCCGGCGGCCTGGAGCTCGGCGGCCACAAGCGCAAGGTCACGATCCTGATGAGCGACCTGCGCGGCTTCTCGGCGCTGTCCGAACGGCATCCGCCCGAGCAGGTGATCGCCTTTCTCAACACGTACTTGGGCGCCATGGCGGACGTGGTGACGGCCTACCAGGGCACGATCGACGAGTTCATCGGCGACGCGGTGCTCGCCATCTTCGGCGCGCCGGTGCAGCGCGACGACGATGCGCAGCGGGCCGTGGCGTGTGCCCTGGCGATGCAGCGGGCGATGGCCGATGTGAACCGCCGCAACCGCGAGCGGGACCTGCCCGTGCTCGACATGGGCATCGGCGTGCACACCGGCGAGGTGATCGTTGGCAACATCGGATCGGAGAAACGCGCGAAATATGGTGTGGTTGGACGCGCGGTGAACCTCACCGGGCGCATCGAGTCGTACACCGTCGGCGGGCAGGTGCTGGTCTCCGACGCGACGGCGGCGGAGATGGCCGGCCTGCTGCACACCCGCGGCGAGATCGCGATGCGCGCCAAGGGGTTGGCCGAGGCCATCACGCTGCACGACGTCGATGGCATCGGCGCGCCGTGGGACGTCCACCTCGAGCACCGGCACGAAGAGCTGACCGCGCTCGGCGAGCCGGTGCACTTCGATTGCGTGGCGCTCGACGGCAAGTACGACTCGGGTCAGGCGTTCCAGGCCCAGGCGCTGCACGTGTCGCGGCGGCGTGCGTGGCTCCGCGGCGAAGTCGTGCCCGAGGTGCTGACCAACCTGCGCATCCGCATTCGCGGTCAGGGCGATGCGGAGGGTGAAGAATTGTACTGCAAAGTCGTAGAGATCGGCGATGGTGGCTGGGCCGTGCACTTCACCGGCGTGCCGCCCAAGGCCGAGCTGCTGCTGGAGCGGTTGTGCAGCGCAGACACGGCGGCAACCTGACAGACTCCGCCAGCTAAGGCGCCGGCGGCATCGCGACCGGGATGATCGGCGAGTTGTTGCACATGTTGTCCGACACGACGAAGTACCACAGCGACTTGCCCAGCGCGTGGCGCGGATCCAGGAAGACCTTGAGCGAATACTTGCCGTTCGGATAGCGCCCCTTGGCGTCCGGCGGCGAAGGCGGATTCAGGGCATAGCCCGCGCCGGTCGCCGTGTCGTGCACCAGGATCATCCGCGACAAATCACCCTTTGGATCAAAGACCTGCGCCGTGATTTCCATCAGCGCCGGCCGCACGCCAGGCTTGGCGTTCGGGTACGTCATCTGGATGTCCGACAGCACCGGGTTGGTCGCCTTGTTGTCGTTGATCGGCATGCGAATCAGGCGCGTATCGTCGGGCTGGTCCGGCCACGTCGGCTGTCCGGTCAGGTCCATCCACACGCCCCACGCCACCATCAGGTTGGTCAGGACGACCTGCTGGTGCGGGTCGACCGTCACTTCGACCGGCACATACGAATAGTCGTTGTGAAACAGGTGGATGCCGAACGTGCCGCCGCGCGGCAGCGGCACGGTGAACTTGCCGTTGACGTCGATGAGGCCGCCGCCTTCGTAGGTGCCGGCATGGACCTTGCCGCGCTCGACCATGACGAGCCCCGGGCCCAGAGGCCGGTCGTCCGAGCCGACAATCTGGCCGCTCAACGTGGCCGGCAGCTCGCCCGAGCCCACGCAGGCGGAAAGCAGGAGCAGCCAGGTCACCGTGAAAAGGCGAGCGTTCACAGGCTCCACTCCTTGCCGCAGCTGCGGCACTCCGGCTTGGGCGCGCCGCTGAGCAGGCCGCCGCGCAGCCGCTGATACGCCGCGCCGTTCCAGATCTCGGCCCAGCTTTGCGCGCGCAGGTCGCCCAACTCCAGCTCCTCGTACGGTGCGACGAAACTCGCGATGCAGCAAGGCAGCACCCGCAGCGACGCCGTCACCACCGCGCTGCGCCACGGCCGCCAGCAACCGCGCTGCGGCTGCGGGTCGTCCGGCACCGCGAAGCTCTCCAGGATCGGCTGCCTTCCCGAAGCGCGCAAGGCCACGCCCGTTCGCGCCGCCACCGCCTCCGCCCGCGCCACGATGTCCGCCAGCCGCGCACCGCCGCGTCCGTGCAAGGAATGCTCGCGCGTCGCCACGCCATGCCCGGTCAGCACCAGCCGTTGCGCGTAGACCTCGTCGACACCCAGATCAGCAGCAAGCTGCACAAGATCGGGCAGTTCTGCGATGTTCAGCCGCGTCGCCACCATCCACAGGCTGATGCGCGGCCTGGGCGCCGTGCCGCGCGCCTGCACCATGGCCCGCACGCGTTTCTTCACGATCTCCAGGATGTCCGCGCCCGCCATGCGCTCCACCGTCGCGGGCTTCACGCCGTCCAGCGAGATGCGCAGCTCGTGCAGGCCGCTGTCCAGGACCTGCGCGCAGCGCCGCTCGTCGAGCAGCGTGCCGTTGGTGTTCAGCACCGTATGCGCGCCGCGCTGCACGGCATCACCAATCATGTCAAAGACATCGCGGCACAGCAGCGGCTCGCCATTGAGCTGGAACGCCACGCGCGCCAGGTTCGGCAGCCCGTCCACGATGCGGTGCCAGTCCGCCAGCGTCAGATCGGCGTCCGGCGCCAGCGTCTGGTGCGTGATGAGGCACGCCGAGCAGCGCAGGTTGCAGCGGCTCGTCACCTCGACCTGCAGCTCCGTCGGCAGCGTCGCGCCCAGCACGCCGCGGTCCAGCCGCGCCACCACTTCACGCGTCATGACGGCCAGTTCCGGCCGGGCGTGCTCCAGCGCCAGCAGATCCTGCGCCTCGTCGACATCGACCATCGCCGGCAGCCGCGCCACCGTCAGGCCCAGGCGCTGCGCCAGCGCCAGCGTCGCCTTCTCGACCGCCGCGGTACCCATCGGAATCGTAGTGAAAACGTCGTGCGGCGCCTTCATGCCGACCAGGAAGTAGCCGCCATCCGGTCCCGGCCCGAGCACGAGATCGGCGGCATCCAGCGCCTGCAAAGCAGCCGAAATCTGTTGCGGATCGACGTGCGGCACATCGCCGCTGACCAGCAGGACGCGCTCGTGGTGCTGCAGCAGCGCGGCGAAGGCGGCGAGCAGCTCGTGGGCGAGATCGGCCTGCCCTGGCACCAGCGAGTCGGCGCGGCCCGCGACAAGCGCTTGCAACGCAAGCGTTTCCTCCGGCGTCTGCGGCGCGTCGTGCACCAGCAGCAGGCGCCAGTCCTGGGGCGCGTGCAGTTGGCGCAGCTCGTCGGCGAGGAAGGCGCGGTGCAGCTCCAACGCCGCGAGATCACCGAGCGTGCGCGCCAGGCGCGTCTTGGTGCGCCCTTGCCGCGGCAGCTTGCTGATGATGGCGACGGCGGCGGTGGGGTGCATGAAGGCGGCGGGCTCCTAGGATCTTCGCGCCCCGGTCAGCACGACGCGCAGGATGGCGAGGCCGGCACGCACCGCGCCGAGCGGATGGCCCGACACCTTGGAGCGCCCGGCGCGGCGCCGCCGGTAGTGGATGGGCACCTCGCGGATGCGCAGGCCGCGGCGCACGGCCTGGACCTGCATCTCGACGGGCCAGCCGTGCGCGAATTCTCGCATTTCGAGGGAGGCCAGACAACCGCAGGTGATGGCGCGCATGGAGCCGAGATCGCTGTAGCTGTGGCCGTAGAGCACCGAAATCAGGCTGGTTGCCAAGAGGTTGCCGGCGCGCTGCAAAGGGCGCAGGGAGCCGGGCTCGGCGTGGCCCATCGTGCGCGAACCGAGGACGAAGTCGGCTTGTCCGGCCAGCAACGGTGCGAGAACTGCTTGCAAATCATTGGGATCGGCGGCGCTGGAGGCGTCGAGGAACGCGACGACGTCCGCGCCGAGCTCGCGGGCGCGGGCGAAGCCGGCCTGGCATGCGCGGCCGTAGCCTGGACGCGGTTGGGCGACGACTTCCGCTCCGGCGGCGCGGGCTTGGGTGCAGGTGTCGTCGCTGCTGCCGCCATCGACGACGACAACATGGGCCACGAGATCGCGGGAGATTCCGCGAACAACTGCTGCGACGCTGGCACCTTCGTTGAGGGCCGGCAAGATGGCGACGACGTTCAGGCTGCCTCCTCCTGCCGCAGCCAACCGGACGCGGCGACATAGGAAAGTCCGGCGGCGTCGAGCAGCAGGAAGGGCGCGACGGCGTAGACGCCGGTCCAGACGAGGCCCGCCGCGGCGCACAGGCAGTAGCAGGCAAGGCCGAGTTCGAGCAGCAAAAGGCCATCGGCCGCCACGCCATAGCGGCGCAGCACCACATCGCCGGCGCGCACCACGCCAAGCTTGGGCGTGCGCTCGAAGGCCAGCTCGCGCCGCTCGAACGCCCGCGCGACGGCCCGGCCATTGCTGACCGCGATCCCGACACCGACCAGCGTCAGCGTGCCAAGATCGCGAAACGCCGGCAGAATCGGCAGACCCAGCACCCGCCGTGCGTACAGGTACAGCGTCGTCGGCCCGAGCATCGCCAGGCCAAACGGCAGCAGCACGCCCCACAGCGGCCCCGTCGGCGCAAGCATGCCCGGCAGCAGCACGCAAGGCACGGAAAGCAGGGCCACTGCCGCGCACAGCGGGTGCACGGCGTAATGCGTCAGGTGCATCGTCGCCGCCATGCGTGCCGGCAAGGTCGCCTGGCTTCTCCAGATCCTCGGCAAGAGCTTGAGCGCCGTCTGCATCGACCCGGTCGCCCAGCGCCGCTGCTGCGCCTTGAACGCCGCCAGCGTGGTCGGCAGCTCGGCCGGGCAGGGCAGGTCGCGGTCGAAGATCAGCTTGTATCCAGCGAGTTGGGCGCGGTAGGAGAGGTCGAGGTCCTCGGTCAGCGTGTCCGCCGACCAGCCGCCCGCCGCGTCGATGCCCGCGCGCCGCCAGACGCCGCCGCTGCCGTTGAAGTTGAGGAACCAGCCGGCGCGAAAGCGCGCTTCCTGCTCGATGGCGAAGTGACCGTCGATGGCCATTGCCTGCGCGCGCGTCAGCCCGGAGAAGTCGCGGTTGAGGTGGGTCCAGCGGCCTTGCACCGCGGCAACGCGCGCATCGCCGAAGTGCGGCATGGCGCGCCGCAGGAAGTCGGGCGGCGGCACGAAGTCGGCGTCGAAAATGGCGAAGAATTCCGCATCTGTGCGCAACATGCCATCGGCCAGCGCGCCCGCCTTGAAGCCGCGCCGGTCCGCGCGCCGAACGTGCTGGACGCATACGCCTGCGGCCTGCATCTGCGCGACACGCGGCGCCGCCAGCGCCGTCGTGCCATCGGTGGAATCGTCCAGCAGTTGGATCGTCAGCCGATCCCGCGGCCAGTCCAGCGCAGCGACGGCGTCCAGCAGCCGCACGATGACGTTTTCCTCATTGTAGACAGGCAGCTGCACCGCGACGTGCGGCTCCCCTGCCAGCCGCGGCGCGGACGTCGGCCGGCGCGAGCGCGCGTGCACCACCAAGAGCACGAGGCTGTGCGCGCTGTAAGCCAGCATCAGGCCTAGCAGAGCCAGGTAGGGCGCCAGGGCCAGCGCGGTCGCGAGGCTCATGCCAGCCTCCGCCGCGTCTCCCAAGCCAGCAGTGCACCGGTCGGCAGGAACTCCGCCGGCGTCACCCAAGCCGGCATCACCCCGCCGGGACTCGCATATTTGAGGTACGACAGCGGCACGGTCGCCACCAGCCACAGCCACGAGGCGCGCGGCGCCACGCACAGCCAAGGCAGCAGCCACAACGCGTACCAGGGATGCAGCGCCGTTGGCACCGTCAGCAGGTAGATGCCCGCAAGATCACGAACCTTTTCCACCGTCGTCGCCGTCGACCGCGCCACCAGCGCCATGCCCGCCGCCATCGCCGCCAGGCACAGCGCGAAGGCGACTTCGCGGCGGTGCAGCGTCAGCACGGGCGTGAGCAGCCACTCGAACGCGGCACGCAGGCCGATGTTGTGGTCTTCGGCCACGCCGACATAGCGCGGAAGAAAGCCGAGCACGCCCGCGCCAGCCGTGAGGCCGTACGCCAGGTAGAGCGCGCCGACCAGCCCCACCGCCGGACCCAGCAGCCGCAGCCAGCGCGGCGGCGCCAGCGCCAGGGCCAGCAGCAGCGGATAGAGCTTGAGCGACGCCGCGACGCCGAGAAACGTCCCCGCCGAGCGCAGTTGGTCCGTCCGCTGCAGCAGCACGGCCGCGAGCAGCAGGGGCAGCACCGCAGCTTCCAGATGGCCGTTGTTGCCGATTTCGTAGATGGGCAGCGGCGACCACGCGTACAGCAGCACGCGCGCGGGATCCTGGGCCAGCGCGCGCAGCAGGCGGTCGATGAGCAGGATCGTCAGCAGATCCAGGGTGATGAAGCACAGGCGCACCGCGTCGAGCCGATACGGCAGGGCGAGAAACAGCAGCTGCGCACCCGGCGGATAGACCGTGTGCGCGTCCTGGCGGTTGATGTGCGGGTGGATCGCCTCGTCGCGCAGCGGCTTCAACTCCGCGTCGCCAGGCGCAAAAGCGTACGGGCTGATGCCGGCGCGCTGCACCCGGCCATCCCAGGCGTAGCGGTACATGTCGCTGGACAGCGACGGCGGCTCTTGCGCGGCCAGCAGGCGAAACAGCAGCGCGAACGCCAGGATGGTCGGCAGGCCGATGCAGCCCGGATGGCGCCAGACCCACCAGCTCGCGCCCAGGCTGGTCGCCAGCAGGATCGGGAGGTGCAGCACGACAAACAGATGCGTGGCAGGGACTTGCGGTGCGATGGCAAACCCGGCCGCCGTGACGGCGAGCGCGCAAAGGCCGGCGGCGATGGGCGGGACGGCGTCCCAGCGCGCGGCGATCATGCGGAAAACCCTGGAGAAGCGCGCAAGATCACTTCAAGCCCGTGCGCGGCTGCAAGTCGATGGCGCTCATGCGCCCCGCCTCGACGGTGACCTGCGCGGACGACAGCAGCGTGAGCGGGCCGCCGGCATCGACGCGGCCAAACGCCTTGACGGTCACGGTGCCGGGATCCAGGTTGGCGGCGACGAAGCGGCCGGTGCTGCTGGAGTAGGGGCGCGCGGGCGAGATGTCGAAGCCCTCGACATAGTAGACGAGATGGTTGCCGCTGCCGACGACCACGACCGCGTTCGACATGCCGAAGCCATCGCAGTCGTGCACCGCGCCGACCAGGATGCCGGTGCCGGCCTTGACGTCAAAACCCAAGGCTTTCGCGCGGCTGTCGATCTCGCCGGGCGTCGTGAGCCATGCCCAGCCGTCGAGGTCGGTCGTGGTCTTGGCGCGGCTCGATTGCAGGCGGAAGTCGAGGTAGCCGGTTTGGGACACCACGGCATAGCCCTCGAATCCAGCGGCCTTGATGGGCACCGTGATGGCAATGCGGCCGCCCTTGGTCACGTCGACGCCGCCGCTGCCGAGCGAGGTGCCGTCCGGCAGGAACGCTTCAACGGTCGCAGGCGGCACGGGCTGCTTCGCGTCCGGATCGGCGAGCGTGCGCACGTAGCCGGTCAGCTCCATCGCCCCCGGCGCCGCCGCGGGCGGCTTCTTGCCCATGCACGTCAGCCGGCCATCGACGGTCGAAGTCGGCGCGTTCGGCAGCTCGGCCAGCGTCTCGACGCTCGGCGTCGGGGTCGGCGTCGTGGGTCCGCCATCGCAGCCGTACGCCAGCACGACGGGCAGCATCCACAGCCACACATGCGCGTTCTTCATTCGAACTCTCCTAGGGATGCGCCGCGCTCAAGGCCGCTGCGGCAGCACCTTGTTGGCAAGGATGCGGTTGACCGTCTCGAGATCCAGAGGCCCCGGCGGCGGCACGCCGGTCAGGCCAGGCTGGGGCATGTGCGTGGTGCCCACGAGGCGCTGCACGCTGGCCAGGCCCTTGGGCAGCCCGAGCTTGGATGGATCGTCCGGCACGCCGTCGCCGTCATAGTCCCCGGAAAGCAAGCGGTCCAGCCAGTGCACGCGTCCTGCGCCATCCGTGAAGGTGTACTGGCCGGTGCCCAGACCGACGGCGCGCAGCACGGCCTTGACGTTGTCCGCGCCATCCGCCGACGGGTGGCAGCCCGTGCAGTCGCGCGGCAGTTTCTGAATCGTGTGATGGTGCACGGGGTTGTGGACATTGCCTTCGCCCGACAGCCCTTCGCCGGTCGTCAGCGGCGCGGCGTCGATGACCTTCTGCCCGGAAGCATCGATGTGCGTGAAGAAAATCGACGTACCCACCAGCGGCGTGATGTGCCCGCGGCTGTTGAATCCGAGGGCCAGCGCATCGGCCAGCACGCTCAGGCCGTAGGTCTTGACGGCGCCGACGTGCTTTTCGCCAGAGATCCTGCTGGTGTACGTCTCGCGGTCGTCGCGCACGATGTGGCAGCCGTAGCAGTTCACGGTCCAGGCGTTGTGGCAGGTGAAGCATTCGGTGCGGCCGTCGGTCTCCTGCGCCACGGCCGGAAACTGGAAGCCGGGCGGAAGTCCGGGGAATTGCTTCTGCACCTCGGCCGGATTCGTGGCCGCCAGCGCATTGACCTCCGCCTTGACCGCCGCGCGCGCCGCCGCCGTGCCGGCGTGCAGCTGACACCCCATGCGGGTCCGCGGGTTGTACAGCTTCTGCGTCGGATCCGTGCGCAGCGTGATTTGCGTCACCGGGTGCAGCCCGCCCGTCAGCTTGTCGCGCTGCTGCACCGTGCCGTCGCCAATCACCTTGACCGTCTGCGGGTTTGCGCCATCCGTGCCCACCGCCGTGCCTGCCTGATCGAACGTGATCGCCGCGTCCGACATCAGCTTGCCCTTCGCACCCGGCCGCCCGTGGCAGCTCTGGCAGCGCACGTCGAGTTCCTGGTCCATCCGCTGCTGCGCCCGGCCAGAACCGTGGGCTTCCCGCATGTTGTGGCAATCGATGCACGCCAGGCCCTTGGCCGTGTGGATGTCAGGCGGCGTCTCGTCGACGGTGTTCGTCCCGTCCTCGTCCTCGAGGAAGTACGGCCACGGCTTGCCGTACTCCCACAGCAACCCGTTGTATTTGACGTAGTTCTCCTTGCCCCACGGCACAGCGTTCGGCGGATCCGCGGCGGCCTTGTTCTTGCCGCCCATCAGCGTGTCGCCGTCCGGCTCCGACCGCTCGCGCACGCCGCGCGCGAGCAGCGAACGGCCCAGGTGCGAGATGTGGCAGTGCGCGCATTGGCTGTCAGGAATCAGGTTGGTGAATCGATGCTTCTGCGGATGCCCCGCCTCTTCGCGGTTCTGCGTCGGGTCGGTGGTCGCCGTGCGCGACTCGTCCGCGGTCGTCATGTGGCAGCCCGCGCAGCCCGCGGAGTAGTAGCGTCCGGGCACCTTCGGTCCTTCCCGCTCCAGGTGGCACTCCGCACACAACTGCTCGTAAGCAGGGAAGAAAGCGCGCGCGGTGGTCGTCGTCGCCGTCGCTGGGATCTCGGTCGGCAGCTGATCCAGGTGCGTCAGGATCCCGGGCGGCAACTGCGCCGGCGCGAAGGGATCCTGCACGGGAACAATGCCGAATTTCGGGTGCTTGTCCTGCACGCCCGCGATGAAGCCGCCTCCCGCCAGCTGCCCGGCCAGCGTCGCGCGGTTGAGCAGCAAGCTGGCGTTGGTGATGATGGAGTGGCAGCCGCCGCCGTTGATGGACGTTGCGCCACATGTCCTTGACACGACGCGATAATCCGCCGGGTTCAAGAACTGCATCACCTCGGTCGGCACGCCCGCCAGATCGGCCAGCGGCGGGTCATCCAGGAAGTGCTTGCCGGGCGTCGACGGGTTGAAGGAGTAGTCCACCGTCACGTGCGCGCCGGCTTTGGTCAGCGCCTTTGGGTTGCCACCGTGGCAGTCGACACAGCGCAAGGCCGGTCCGCCGTAGTGGATTTGCTCGATGTCAGCGTGGCATTTGGCCTGGTTGCACGTCTCGGAGGGGCCGGGCGCCACCGGACCGCTGGTCGGGTCGCAGGCGGCAAGGCCGAGGGCGAACACGGCCAGCACGCAGCAAGTCCGCCAGCGCAGGCTCGCGATTGCATGGCCGGACACCTTCCCGTAGCATCGCATCTCGGCCTGCCGTGGCCGCGGGCGTCGGAAGGTGAGGGTGGGACTCATCATGACCGGCCGTCAGGCGGAGGAGGGGCGCTGCCGCACGTGACTAGCATGCCACCTTCCGGCTGTCACTCCAACCCATTCCGCCGCGCTCCCCACCCGCTGCCTGCGCAGACCGATGCACGCCACCACCCGGACATCCGCCAAGCCCTTGCACGCGCGCCCTGCGACGCTGGGCAGCGTGGGCTTGTGGCTGCTTCTGCTGGTCTCGGCGACGGGTTGCCCGTCCGTGAACGATCCTTACACGCCGTTTCCCGTGCCCAACTTCGGGGATTTCGTGACCAAGGTGCAGCCGGTGATCGGCCGCCATTGCGCCTCTGCCGCCTGCCACGGCGCGGTCGGCCGCAGCTTGACGTTCTACGCCGTCGACTACCTGCGCGCGCCGCCCGCCTTCTCCGACACGCCGCTCGACGAAAAGCATTTGACGGACGCGGAGTTGGCATGGAACTACGACGCGCTGCGCATGCGCATCCGCGGCGCGACCTCCGCCGACCAGAGCAAGCTGCTGCTCAAGACGCTGGATCCCAAGCTCGGCGGCATCCGCCACGGCGACGGGTTCGTGATCTTCGCCGACCGTAATCAACCAGACTTCAAGACGTTGCGCGACTGGATCGCTGGGGGGCTGCAATGACCCCGTCTCGCCGTTCCGCGCTGCGCCTCGCTGGCGCGGCTTTGCTGACGTTGCTGGCCGCCGGGCCGGCGCGCGGCGAGGATCCCGCGGTCGCTCCGGCGGATGCACGGCCGACGCTGGCGCTGCCGACCCCGCACGAGAAGCTGGCGACGCACGGCGCGACCGGCACGGCCATCTACACCAACAACGACGGCTTGCGCGTGATCAGCCCATGGTTGGAGGCGAGCCAGCAAGTCTCCACCACCGCGTCGATCCAGGCCACGATGCGCACGGACTTCATCACGGCCGCCTCGGTCGACATGATCTCCGGCGCCAGCCCGCGCTTCGAAGAAGTCCGCAAGGAAGCGGGCTTCCAAGCGTCCTACGACAAGTCCGGCGTACGCGGCCACGCCGGCTACACCTACAGCACCGAGAACGACACGCACAGCCACACGCTGGTGGCTGGCGGGCAAACGGACCTGTTTTCGCGGAACTTGACGCTCGCGCTCGGCTACGGCCTGGGCCTGGACCGCCTGGGCAGCGTGCGCGAGCCGGAGCCGCTCTGGCATGACCGCACCAGCCACCGCCTCGACTTCACCGCGACGCAGATCCTCACGCCGACCTCCGTCGTTTCAGCGGCCTACACCTTCCAGCAGATCGACGGCTTCCAGTCCAGCCCCTACCGCCTGGTGCCCTTGGTTCCCAAGGATTCCGCCATGTGGCTCCGCAGTCAGGCGCAATGGGTCGCGGAGCGCCACCCGGACAGCCGCGGCCGCCACGGCCTGACGCTCGAGGGCCGCCAGGCCGTCGGCCGATCCGTGTTCTTGCGCGCCGCGTGGCGCGGCTACGTCGACACCTGGGCGATCCGCAGCAATACCGGGGAGGTTGGCGCGACCTGGGATCTCGGCCACGGCTTCGAGGTCGAGCTGTCCGACCGCCTCTACTGGCAGTCGCGCGCCAGCTTCTACCGCCCGATGTACTCGGTCGACCGCGAGTTCATCACGCGCGACCGGCGCCTCGCGGGCCAGCTGTCCAACAGCGTCGATCTGGACCTGAGGGTCAAGCTGCGTCTTTTCGAGGTGTTGCTCCAGGGACTCTTCGTCTGGACGCGCTACGACGACTTCCGCACGGTGGAGGTGGACCGCTTCGTGCCGATGGCGGACACGCTGGCGGCCGTCATCCAAGCCGCTGTTTCCGTGGACTTGTAGAGATGGCGGACGCGGTGGGTCAATTGCAGCCGCAGCCGCCGCCCGCGCCGCCTTCGCCGCCGATGGCCGCTTCGCGGACCGGGCGCAGGTGGCTCTGGAACGCGGCGCCAAGGCGCGGCTCGAACTGCATGGCCGGATGGCTCAGGCGCCCGCGCTGCCACGGCTGGACCGTGGCGCAGCTGCTCGCGCAGCCAAGGACGACCAGGAGTGCGGCAAGCCAGCGAAACA